>JAFASD010000532.1 GCA_019244945.1 Acidobacteriaceae bacterium
TGGACCGTACACCTATATTCGAAATCCCTTGTATGCGGGAACACTGATTATAGCCCTTGGAATCGTGATCGCCAGCCGCAGCGCTTGGCTTGCGCTTATATTCACAACCGTTTTCTTGCTGGTCTATCTGCCCTCCATCGAGCTTGAAGAACAACATCTGCGAAATTTATTTTCGGAGTACGCGCCCTATGCGTCGCGTGTGCGCCGCTTTTGGCCGGGACAAAAATGGCGCGGCCCGCAAGCGCCCTTCTCATGGTCTCTTTACCGGCAGAACCAGGAATACAAAGCGCTGATTGGATTTGTTCTCGCCGTTTTATGGCTGGCGTGGAGATGTTGGTTGGCAGAAACCGTCAGGTAGGCTGATTCAGCAGAGCCTTGTGATACGCTTTCGCTCATGAGAGTTGGATGCTTTACTGCTTTACTGGCGCAGTTCGCCCTGGAGAAGGTCCTCGAGAAGTTAAAGCGCATCAACATAAACACAGTTGAGCTCGGTACTGGAAATTACCCGGGTGACCCGCATTGCAAGCTGTCCATGCTCGAAAACGAGAAGGATTTGAAGGAGTTTAAGAAGAAGATCGAGGACCAGGGCTTTTCGATCAGCGCCCTGAGTTGTCACGGCAATCCACTCCATCCCGATCCTGCCGTCGCGAAAGGTTACGCGCAGACCAGCAAGCGGACGGTCGAGCTTGCCGCAAAGCTAAACGTGCCCGTGGTGATTGACTTCTCGGGCTGTCCCGGCGACACCGATAGCGCGAAATATCCCAATTGGGTGACTTGCCCGTGGCCGCCGGAATATCTGGATGTTCTCGAGTGGCAATGGGAAAAGAAGGTCACCCCCTATTGGACCGAGCATGGCAAATTTGCTAAAGATCACGGCGTGAAGATCGCCATCGAGATGCATCCCGGCTTCGTCGTGTATAGTCCTGAAACTATGCTCAAGCTGCGTTCCATTGCAGGCGATAGCGTCGGCTGCAATTACGATCCAAGCCATATGTTCTGGCAGGGGATCGATCCCATCAAAGCAGTTCGCGTGCTCGGCGACGCAATTTTCCACGTGCACGCTAAAGATACTCAGATCTACGACTACAATCTGCCCAAAACCGGAGTGCTCGACACCAAGAAGTACACCGATGAAAGAAATCGCGCCTGGATTTTCCGTTCCTGCGGCTACGGTCACCCTTACGGCTGGTGGAAGGAGTTCATTTCCACCTTGCGCATGTATGGATACGATTACGTGCTCTCCATCGAGCACGAGGACACGCTCATGTCCCCCGATGAAGGACTCACCAAGGCCGCTGAGTTTCTAAACGAAATCGTCATTCGCGAGCAACCAGCCGCGCCGTGGTGGGTTTAGCCTCTATCGCCGCTCTCCTTCCTTCGGACGGCGATGCTGGTCTGATCGCTCGATTGAAACGCCGTGATCCCGGCGCAATGGGAGACCTCTACGATCGCTTCGGCAAAGTCACTTTCGCGCTAATCGTGCACATCGTGAAAAGTCGCGAGGTAGCCGAAGATTTGCTCGCCGAAACGTTCCTCAAGGCCTGGAATCGCTCAACCCACTTTCCGAATGACAGCGCCTCGCTCGGCCTGTGGATACTCTCGATGGGGCGAAATCACGCGCTTGACTATTTGCGCGCTCGAAGCGGGCGATCCGAGGCGGTGGACTCCACTCTGGAGGCACTCGAGCGCCCGCATCTCTTCGTTAATTTCGGCCCTGAACATCAACCGTTGGATCGTTTGACCGAGACGGAACAATCGTTCGCTCGTCTCGCCACTGATGAACGGCGGGTCTTGGAACTCGCGTATTTCGAGGGGTTCACGCCCATCGAAATCGCAGCCCGGATGCAGCAGCCCCCTTCGGTAATCAAGACTTCACTGGGCGCTGCGATGGAAAAGCTTCGCCATCCAGCGGCTCCCGCGCATGTTCCGGATTCCGTTGAAACTAATCCAGCTCGCCGCGAAGGGTGAGGTCCTGAAATTGCCCGTTATGGGTTGGTTTGTTTGGGGCCTGGCTCTTTCGCCAGCCGCACTCGCGCACTGTCCAGTTTCTTCTGCACTTTGGCAACTTCGTCCGGCTCCACATCTGCCGGGGAGCCTGCATTGAAGTTCTTAAGCGATGACTCCCACTGTGCAATCGCTTCCTTGATCTTGCCTTCTTTGAAGTAAACGTCTCCGAGGTGATCGTGAATTGTCGGATCTTTTGATGACAGTTGGAGAGAATGCGTGAGCTGCTGCTCCGCATCGCCCAGCCGGTTCAGCCGGTAATAAACCCATCCCAGACTGTCGAGAAACGCATAATTGTTCGGATCCAGGTCCACCGCGCGTTTGATCAAGTCTTGCGCTTCTGGCAATCGCACATTCTGATCAGCCAGCATGTAACCCAAATAGTTCAATGCCGAAGCATTCGTTGGATCGAGGTCGAGCACCTTCCGAAACTCTTTTTCGGCCAGGTCATATTTCTTCTCGCGTTCATACATCGCCCCGCGCATAAACAGGACGGTAGCCTTGTCCTCCTTGGTTTGGGACAACTTCTCCGCTGCATCGATGGCCTGGCCCATCTCGGCGAAGTTCCGGCCTTTTTGATAAACATCCGCCATCGCGAGGTAAGTTTCACGATCGTTCTTGCCATCTAGCAGCTTCTTTAATTCAGCGATCGCCGAATCTGTCTTGCCCTGGTCCGCTAGTAACTGCGCGCGCACTTCGTGAATAGTTCGCTCGGCCGGAAACTTCTTTGCAGCCGCATCGCTCTCCTGCTGAGCCTTGGAGTAATCCTTCGCGATCCGGTATGTATCGAGAACCTGCGCCTCCGCCCGTCCGCCGAGATCCGGATCGAGAACGGCAATTTGGCGAAATGCTTCGACGGCTTGGTCGTACTGCTCGTTACTTCGGTACAGAAGTCCGAGTTGCTCGAGCATGCGCGCGCGAATTCCGCGCTGCTGCGTGTCGTAGTTACGGCGCGACGTGGTATCTAACAAACTCTTGAGAGTTGTAATAGCCTCGCCCGTTTTCCCTTCTTCTTCGAGCAGGCCAACCTCGCTGTCCCGGATATCCAGATTATCCGGATCCAGATCCCTGGCCTTATCGATCATCTTGTGAGCCTCAGCAAACTTCTTTTGCTGGCGATAAATCTGAGCCATGCCGGCATAGGGCTGGGCATCCTGCGGATTGCTTTCGGAGATTTCCCGGTAAGTTTGTAGCGCGTCGTCATATTGACTCGCAAAGGCTTGATCCTGTGCCAGCGCAGCTTTTATTTCCACCCGGCTCGGATCGAGCTCCAAGGCCTTCTTATATGCCTCCGCTGCCAGCGCGTACTCGTGCATCGATTCATAGCTGTTCGCCAAAATCATCAGCGACCGCGGAGAAGGATTTTTCTTCGTAAGTTTTTCCAGCAGTTCCGACGAGGTCCGATTGTCTCCTCGATCTGAATAAACGCTGGCCAGCCCTGTGATCGCGTCCTCGTTATCCGCATCAACCGCCAGAGCTTTCTTAAAAGCTGCTTCCGCATCGACGGAATTGTTCAAAACGCGGTCCAAACGCCCAAGCATGACCAAACTGTCGGTGTCTTTCGGGTCTTTCTGGGTAATGATCTTGTACTGCTCTACCGCGCGTCGGACCATCCCTTCATCTATGTGATTGGCCTGCGCATCTCCGATCTGCTGGGTGTAAATGTGCGCCAACACTCGCCGCGCATTTAGGTCATCCGGGTTGGCCTTGAGCGCGTTCTGCGCCTCTTCCACAGCCTCCCGAATTCGCCCCGATACACGATAAAGCTCGGCGATATCTTCCACCAGAAAAGTCGCGGTCGGATCTTCCTTCATCGCCAAACGATAGTTCTCGATCGCTTTATTGACGTAATCACTGCGATTCCCGTATGTACCCGCCATCTCCTCATACAGGTGGCCAAGCGCAAAATGGTAATAAGCAGCAGCCTTCACCGAGTTCGCCTGCTTGGTAACTGCCGGGAGCGGTGCGTTGCTGCCCGGCTTATCCAGCGGCGTCTGCGCTAGTCCGATCTGCGCGGTCATTACCAGCAGCAGAACACTCGATAAAGCTGTTAACACGCAGATGGAACGGAAACGTTTAAAGTAAGGGTGAGACATTCTCGCTGCTTCGGAATGGACATTCGACTCACAACGAGTCGTTTGCACCCAGTATAGCTCGTAATAAAGGCCTGGAGCATCGCACCGGTCCCTACTTTGACAAACGATTTGAGCGCGTCGCAGCCGAAAATGTCGCCAATTCTGGTCGTACTCGGAGCGACTGGTACTGGAAAAAGCGAAATCGGCTTGGCTCTGGCCCGAAACTTCGCTGGAGAAATTATTAGTTGCGATTCCGTGCAGGTGTATCGGGGGCTGGATGTCGGCTCCGCTAAAATTCCTGCCGATCAAAGACGCGGCGTCTCCCATCACCTCATCGATCTGATCGACCCCAGCGAATACATGACTGCGGGTGCGTACTCGCGCCTGGCTAGAGACGCGGCCTTCGATGTTCTGAGAAAAGGCAAACTCCCGATCGTTGTCGGCGGTACGGGCTTCTATCTTCGCGCGCTGCTCGAAGGACTCTCTCCTGCCCCCGCGCGAGATGAGCGTCTTCGTGCGCGGCTTCGCGCCCTCGCGGAACGTCGTCCCGGCGCCCTTCACCGCTTATTGCTGCGTCGGGATCCTCAGGCCGCACACCGCATCCATCCAAATGACCAGCAGAAGCTGATTCGCGCCACTGAACTCATGCTGCTTTCGCGGCAATCCGCCACGGCTGCGCAAAGTGTTCCGCGAGTCCCCCTCACGGGCGTCACAGCGCTCAAGCTCGGTTTAAATCCCGATCGTAAGCTCCTCAACCAGCATCTAGACCAGCGCTGTTCCTGGATGTTCTCCCACGCTTTGTTAGCGGAAACCAAGGCGCTCCTCGATTCTGGTATTTCGCCCGACGCAAAGTCGCTTCAGTCCCTGGGATACAAGCAGGCCCTTAAGGTCCTGGTCCATCAGTTTCCGCTCGCGGAAGCGGTACAAGAATGCCAGATCAAAACGAAGCAGTACGCGAAACGGCAAGCGACCTGGTTCCGCCGAGAAGCCGGTGTCCATTGGCTTCGAGGATTCGGAACCGAAAGCACGATCCAGCGGGAAGCGCTCGAAAAGACACACGAATTCCTCGCATCCTTCAGCTCAAGTAAATAGATGCTTCCGTTGTTAGGATGTAGGCGTGTATGTGCGCCGCCTTTTCCTCATTGTGTTCGTGCTATTTATCACTTTGCCAGCTCGCTCCGCCACCGTTCTGGTCCTTCGCTTTCACAACGAATCCCAATTTTCAGATTTGAATTGGGTAGGCGAGAGTATAGCGGAAACATTGATGGATGAATTCGGCGCGGCCAATCAGATCGTCCTTGACCGCGAGTCACGCGCTGAAGGTTTGCGGCGTTTATCGTTGCGCTCAAACGCGGGATTCACCAAGGCTACCTTAATCCGGTTAGGCCAAACCTTGGATGCAGACTATCTGTGTTACGGCACTTACGACGCCCACTTACTCAACGGTAGTTCGCAATTAAAAGACAGTTCGATTCAGCTTAGCGCTCATTTCATTGATCTTAGAAAGATGCGGGACGGGCCCGATTATTCCGAAGCGGGTCCGCTTTCTGAGCTATCCAGACTCGAGGAGCATTTGGCCTGGCAATCGCTGAAATACCTTTCGCCGAAGACACCATTTCAGCTCAATCAATTTATGGCGGCGCCGAAATTAGTTCGCGAAGACGCCGAAGAAAGCTATATCCGAGGACTCTTATCGTCAACCAAAGAGCAGCAGCAGAAGTGGTTCGCCCAGGCGTTAGCGCTGGATTCACATTTTACGAGCGCGGCGTTCGAGTTAGCAAAGCTGGCTCTCGATCGCAAGGAGTACCGCCAAGCCACAGCATTGTTTGCTCACATCTCGCCCGAAGATCCCCGCTATCCTGAGGCTCGCTTCAAAATGGGCCTGAGTGCATACGGTATCGAAGATTTCGCCGCTGCGGCGACTTACTTCCGAGAAGTCGCAAAGACATTTCCGTTAA
>JAFASD010000071.1 GCA_019244945.1 Acidobacteriaceae bacterium
CAGCATCTTATCGATTATCGCTGAATCCTTCCGCTGGAGCCGCTGAGCTACCGCCCGGCTCATTGTTGTTCTTATCCCAGGCTTCACGCGAAATCGGATGGATAACTTCTAGCTTCTTCGCGCTCAGCGAGGCATTCACAGTGTTCAGGTCCTTCGCCGTGAAAGCATCGAACTCTTCAGCAACGTCCTTGCGTTCATGCGAGAGAGAGTCGATCCGAGAGACGTAATAATCCGGCGGTCGCCCTTCGTAGCTTGCGAGCGCCCCGTACAATTGCGACGTCTTCTCCCGGATGCGTTCTTCCCCGGTTATCGCGCCGCCTTCCTTGGTTGCCACGATCTTCTTACGAATTACTTCGGCTTTTTCGGCGAGATCGTTTAGTCTTTTCCGCAAAGGATCGTCGTTCGGAAGCTTCGCCGCCCGATCCAAAAGCGCATCGTGCACTGCGTTAATACGATCCACATCGAAACTTAAATCACCCAGCAGCCGGTAAACGCGCATTACAGCATCCCATTCCAGTTTCCGGTCCTCGACATTGAAAGTCGCCCGCCGATCAAGACGAATAGCAAGCTTCGTTGTATAAGTCTCTTTCCCTCTGGTCATCTTTATCGTGTAAGTGCCGGGAAGGATTCTCGGACCAAAAGCAGCCTCGAACGCCGCCGTCGCTGCCGGCGGAACTCGGGGAGCCTTGAGCCGCATCTGCCATTCCACGCGAGTGATCCCGCGCCTGCTGTTTGCGGGCAAGGTATCGACCAGCTTTCCACTCTCGTCGAAGATCTCGAGCTTCATCCGCCCAAAGATGTGCCGCTTCTTTTGGTAATACGTGATCAAGGCCGCATCCGGCGGGTTCCGGCCAACAAACGTCGCGTCACCCTCAGACCATCCGCCGTACGTATTCAATCGCTGTTGCGCCGGCTTCCCCTCGAGAAACGTCGCATCTTTGGCCAACACCTCGGGGGTGAGTTGGCGAAGCGGCGTAATGTCGTCGACAATCCAGATGCCGCGCCCATGTGTCGCTAATACCAGATCCGATTCCCGCGGATGCACCACGATGTCGCGCACCGCCACATTCGGGAAATCGCCACCTTTATACTGCGCCCATTGTTTCCCTCCATCGAGTGAAACCCAAAGGCCGAATTCCGTGCCTAAAAATAAGAGTTGCGGCGAAACCGTATCCTCTTTGATCACGTGGGCATAACCTCGAACGCCGCTATCGTTTCCAAGAATCGGCGCCCAGGTCTTGCCATAGTCAGTCGTTTTGTAGGCGTACGGAGCCATATCGCCGAACGTATGCCGGTCAAAAACGGCATACGCCGTCCCTTCGTCAAATCGGCTGGCCTCAACCCAGGAAACCCACGAAAACTTTGGCAGACCGGAAATATTGCCGACCACGTTTGTCCACGTTTTCCCGGCATCGCGAGTGAGCTGTAGGTTTCCATCGTCCGTTCCCACCCAAATGATTTGATCGTTACGCGGAGATTCGCTGATCGAGTAAATGGTCGTGTGCATCTCGGCGACGGAATTATCGACCGTTACTCCGCCGGATTCCTCTTGCTTTTGCTTGGCTGGATCGTTGGTCGTGAGGTCCGGCGAAATGCGATCCCACGTCTGTCCATGGTCGCGCGAACGGAAAAGGAATTGCGCACCCAAATAGACCACTCCTTTATCCGTGGCGCTTAAGTGAATGGGAGAGTTCCAATTGAACCGCAATTTGCCCTCGCCGTAGTTCGGTTGTGGCTGGATACTGCGGACCTCGAGCGTGTGTCGATTGACGCGCCCGATAAACGCGCCCTGTGATTCGACGTACACGTAGTTGGGATCGAAAGGATCCGCGAAAGCAAAAAAACCATCACCGCCGTACAGATTCTCCCAGCGACTGTTCGTGATCCCACCGGGATAAGCCGAATCCCCGATCCAAACGCTGTTATCTTGCAATCCGCCATAGACGTGATAAGGATCGGCCATGTCCACGCTGACGTGATAGAACTGGCTGATCGGCAGGTTATTAGCCTTTACCCATCTGTTGCCCGAATCGTGGGAATACCAGATTCCGCCATCGTCGCCCGTAATCACCTCATTCGTATTCTCGGGGTCGATCCAAACATCGTGAAAATCGCCGTGAGCTCCGCCCGAAATGCCGCTGAAGCTCTTGCCGCCATCGCTGCTGGTAATCAAACCGCCGCCCGGTTTATACAGCTTGTTTTCATCCTTCGGATCGACGATGAGATTCGCAAAATAAAACGGGCGCCAAACCATCATTTGGCTGCGGTCGCGCTCTTCCCAGCTCTTACCGCCGTCAGCGGAGCGGAACAGACCGCTCCGGGTAGATTCGATCAGCGCGTAGATTACGTCCGGATTCGAAGGCGCGGCAGTTACGGCAATGCGGCCCCATGGTTTTGCAGGCAGACCCTTGGCCGATTTCTCATTCAGCTCGGTCCAGGTTTCGCCGCCGTCAGTCGTCTTGAACAGTCCGCTTCCGCTCGATGCCGTGGGACTCTCGCCTCCCGACCGGAACGTCCACCCTTTTCGCCGAAAGTCCCACATGCCTGCATACAGAGTCTTCGAATCGCGCGAGCTCATCGACATCATGGAACATCCAGTTGACAGATTCGCCCCCTTCAGAATCTTGTTCCAGGTTTTCCCGCCGTCGACGGTTTTATAAACGCCCCGATCCTCGCTGTCGCTCCAAAGCTTGCCCGGTACGCACGCATACACCACATTCTTGTCCTTCGGATCAATCAGAATCTTGCTGATGCGCTCGGAATCCTTCAGCCCCATGTTGGTCCAGTTCTCGCCGCCATCGGTCGATCTATAAATGCCGTCGCCGATCGAAGCGCTATTGCGCGTCCACGATTCCCCCGTCCCCACCCAAATGGTCTTCGGAGTGGTTGGATCAATCGTAATCGCGCCAATGGATTGAACTGGCTGCTTGTCAAAAACCGGCTTGTAAGTCGTGCCTTCGTTCACCGATTTCCAGACGCCGCCGCTCGCCGAGCCGACGTACACCGTGAGTCTGCCATCCTCCCGAACCGCTGTGAGCGCCGACACGCGCCCGCTCATCTCCGCGGACCCGATATTTCGCGCCCCCAGTCCTGAAATCGAATCCGAATCGAATTTCGTCTCTTGCGCGGATGAGCAAACCGGCAAAATCAGGCCAATGAGAGCCAAAAAAGAACCCGCGAAACCTACCTTTGCGCCGCTCATTTTGCCACCCCACCCGGCATAGAAAACCGCGCATCGCTTAACGGTAGGTTGACTTGCACTTTCTCGACCGTGTACCTCTGGTGCTCCGGTTCGCCTTTCGTGCCGGTTTCGATTGCAAATGGGTAATAGACTCCGTTGATCTCTTCATAATCGCCGTAAAGAGTCTCCTCATAGTGAACCGTGCCGCGGATATTGCGCTCTGTCTCGACCTTCAAGTCGAGGAAGGAATCCGCATCGATGTAGTAATAGCAAACATCGCCGTTCGCCAAACTCAGCTTGATCTTGTAACAGTCGGTACCCTCAACGGAATCATGCCCGACCAGTTCGGCGCGATGATCCTTATTTTTGTAGTCGACCAGTTGTCCGTCTATGTCCGCCTCTTCTACGAGCGATTTCGTGTCGTCGGCTGAGAGCAGGTCGGGATCTCTTCGTCCCCCGAAGGGCTGCACCTGCCACCCCTTCTTGCCGTCATAGGCCTGAGTGGCGGCCATGCCCTGAATGATCATTTCCTCGCGGATCTTATTCGGCCGCTTATTCTCCTGGACGAACTCCGCGCGAAAACTCCCGGCGCTGAACTTGCCGGTAGCCCGCCGGGTTTCGACCGCCTTTATTTTTTCTAGACCACCGCGCGCTTGAATGTTCTTGGCGATGATTTCATCAACCGTCTGCGCGCTGAATACAACGGGGAAAACAGCCGCGGCAAAAGCCAGCCGCCGAAGTGTGTGGACCATTTAGGCTCCTTAGCAGGGGTAATTCTAGCAAAGGAGCGAAGCAGAGCAGGCAATATCACGTCTGCATGCCAAAGAAAGGCCCAGGGATGGGCGATCGGCCAGACTACGCGATGAAATCCACTTCGAGCGGCTCAATCAAAGGCATAAGCCAGCTCAGCAGTTCCTGGTGCACAGGATGCGCTCCATAGGCGTCCAGCGACTCCCGATCAGCGAACTTCATCACTCCGCCCAGCTCATAATCTTGCCCGCGCGGCGAAAAGTTCTTTCCAACCCAGGTCTCGCGCAAGCCCGGAATCCGTCCCTGCAATTGCCGGATCTCCGTAATCGCCCGCTGCTTCTGCTCTTCGGTTACGGCCCGTTTCCAACGAAAAGCAAATACATGAATGCACATTGATTACCGCCCTCGCACGATCGCCACCACGACCATCGCTCCCACAAAAACCGCAATCACTCCCGCCCTGCGCCGTACCGGCAACACCGCATGAAGACCCAAAAATAAAAAGCTTCCCGCGATAATGGCGAGTACCGCCGCACTCCACAGCGCTCCGAATCGCGCAGCCCCGGACGCGTCCACTTTCGGTTCGGCCCACGCGCCCACCAGCGTCATCGCCTCAACGGCCAAACCCGCAGCGGCAGCTTTCCAAGGCGAAGCCATGGATTTCCGCGCGATCCAGCCCACCGCGAGACCCTCGGGGATCT
>JAFASD010000081.1 GCA_019244945.1 Acidobacteriaceae bacterium
TGGATTGCGCGTTGCCAAACATGGGAACAGGCGAATCTCGAGCCAATGCGGAAGCGCTGACGTTCTAGAAGCACTGGGAATTCCCGTAGATCTATCGGCTCAGCAGGTGAGCGACAGCATTCACGAGACCGGCATCGGATTTTTGTATGCGCCTTTGCTTCATCCGGCGGTGAAGCACGCGCAAGAGGCGCGCCTGCTTTTAAAAGGCCGTACCGTTTTTAATCTGCTTGGACCGCTAACCAACCCGGTTCGGGCGCGCGTGCAATTGATCGGCGCGTTTTCCGTGCGAGCCGCCGAGATGCTTGCGCAAGCTTCAGCGCGGCTGGGCATCGAGCGGGCTTTTGTGGTGCATGGCGCGGATGGGCTCGATGAAATTACCACCACCGGATACACCACCGTGTTCCAAGTGGAGGAGGGGCGCGTTCAGAAAGGCCGTTGGTCGCCGGGCGATTTCGGAATGGCGCAAGCCTCGTTGGAAGACCTGACGGGCGGCGATCCGGAGATGAATGCCAGCATTATCCATTCGGTTTTGAATGGAGAGCCGGGACCGAGGCGCGATATCGTCATCGTGAATGCGGCGGCAGCGCTGCTAGTCGCGCAGCAGGCTTCTGATCTGAAACACGCCGTCGCGATCGCGACTGAATCGATCGATAGCGGCGCTGCGCGCCGGAAGCTGGAGCACTTAATCGAGTTCACGAGCAAGTTAAAGCATGAAGTCGTTTGAAGTTCGCGAGTTTGGAATTGACAACCTAAGCCGCGTTGAACGCGACGTGCCGCGTCCCGGCGAGCACGAAGTGCTAGTCAGAATGACGGCGGCGTCGTTGAATTATCGCGACTACCTGGTGGTCACCGGAGCATACGACCCGCGGATGAAGCGTCCGATGGTACCGCTGTCGGACGGCTGCGGCGTAATTGAGGAGACCGGAACGGCGGTGACTCGCTTCCAAAAAGGCGACCGGGTTGCGGCCTGCTTTATGCAGAGCTGGATTGAAGGGCCTCCGACACGAGAAAAGGGAGCTTCCGCCCTGGGTGGCGCGATCGACGGTGTGCTTCGCGAGTTTGCGGTGTTCTCGGCAGAAGGGTTGGTTCGCGCGCCCGCTTCCCTCACACATGAGGAGACCGCCGCTCTCCCTTGCGCCGCTGTCACCGCTTGGCACGCACTGTTTGAGGACACATCTGCTGTCCCCGGGGACACGGTTCTCATTCAAGGGACCGGCGGAGTTTCCATTTTCGCGCTGCAATTTGCCAAGCTTGCCGGAATGCGAACGATCGTTACATCGAGCAGCGATGAAAAGCTGAAGCGTGCGAAAGCGCTTGGCGCAGACGAATGCATTAACTACAAAACGACTTCCAAATGGGAGGAAGAGGCTCGAAAGCTGACCAACGGGGTGGGTGTAGATCAGGTCATTGAAGTCGGCGGGAGCGGTACGATGCCTCGGTCGCTGCGCGCGGTGCGCATGGACGGCGTGATCAGCGTGATTGGTGTTCTCGGGGGGGCCGATCCGAGTGTTAGTCCCGTTCCCATCCTGATGAACAGCCTTCGGGCGCGAGGCATTTATGTCGGCTCACGCGCGATGTTCGAGCGCATGAATCGCGCGATCGAGTTGCATCGTCTGAAACCGGTAGTGGACAGAGTTTTTCCTTGGACGGAAATCAAGGACGCTCTGCGCTATATGGAAAGCCAGCAGCATTTCGGAAAGATCTGCCTGAAGTTCTGAGCTGGCCAATGCTACTCCGGTCGCCTCGCTCGCCGCTCTGATGGCGGCTACTCGAATGGCGCGTCGTCTTCGCCCGTATCGGTTGCTAGATTCTCGAATTTCGTGTAGCGATTGAGAAAGGCCAGTTTCATGCGACCGGTGGGACCGTTTCTCTGCTTCGCAAGAATCAGCTCCGCGACACCTTTCAAGCTCTCCTTGTCGGGCCGATAGACTTCTTCGCGGAAGATGAAGGCCACCAGATCGGCATCCTGCTCGATAGAACCCGACTCGCGAAGATCGCTCAACATGGGGCGATGATCGCCGGTCCGCGTTTCGGGGGCGCGGCTGAGCTGGGATAAGACCAGAAAGGGGACGCGTAGCTCCTTCGACATAATCTTCAATCCGCGCGAGAGAGAGCTGATCTCCTGAACGCGATTTTCAAAACGCCCGCGACCCTGCATCAATTGCATGTAGTCGATGACGATCAGGCCGACGTCGTGTTCCGCCTGTAGTCTGCGGATTTTGGAATGGACGTCCATGAGGTTGATACCAGCGGTGTCGTCGATGAAGAGCGGAGACTCGACCATCCGATACATCGCGTCCTGGAGCGAACGACGGTCATCGGCGCTCAAATAACCCGCCCGGAAGCGTTGCTGGTCCACGCGCGCCGAAGCGCACATCATTCGGATCAGCAAAGATTCCTTGGACATCTCCAGCGAAAAAACAGCCACAGCCTTTGGATTCTTGGGATTGGTGGCAACATGCTGGGCGATGTTCAAGGCGAGCGCGGTTTTCCCCATGGCGGGGCGACCCGCCAGGATGAACAGCTCTCCTTCGCGAAGGCCACCTGTGTACTCGTCGAATTTCAGGAAACCTGTGCTAAGGCCTTTGAGGCGCTTACTGGTATCGAGGAACGCATTGATGCCGCCCTCGTACTCGGTAATGATTTGAGCCGGACTCGCGAGCGAGTTCCTCGAGGGCATGTCGCCCAGCTTTATGAACGCTTCCTCGACACCACCTAGAATCTGCTTCGGCTCTTCATCGCCAGCGAGGCACCGGTTGATCGTGTCCTGAGAAACGCGGATAATCCGGCGCAGCAGGGATTTCTCTTTGACGATTTCTACATAACTGTCGAGGTTGTGGAGCTGGGGCAATCCATCGTCGAGCGAAACCAGATAGCTCAAGCCGTCGACAGATTCGAGCTGGCCGTGCTTCATCAGCTCGTTGGCCAGAGTGACGCGATCGATTTTCTCTGCGCGATCCTGGAGCTCGCCCATCCGCAGGAAAATGCGCTTATGCTTCTCGAGACTGAAATCGTCGGCGGAGAGCGTGCCCGCGACCTGGATATACGCCGTGTCGCTGCTCATAATGGCCCCGAGCACGAAACGTTCGGCGTCCAGGTTGTCGGGGAGTGCCTGATCGACACTCAAGTCACGCACAGGCATGAAAGGGGACTTCGTCACGTTAACCTCTTCCGAGCCGCGGCTCAAGGGCGAAAATCAATTTCGTACCCAGTTCCACAACGAAAGGATGCTTTGGCTAGCGAATGAAATTTGGCGTCCACCGCTTTTCCACAAACTTTCCTATAACATTTTCGCCCAAAAATGTTGCGATCGGAAATCATTAGTTTGACGGTTGGCGCCCGGGCCACACTGTTAAGTTGATTGTCAGAGCACTAGATGAGTGAAATTCTCGATTTTGACAAGCAAGGCGGGCTAGTTACGGCTGTCGTTCAGGATGCAAATACGCGACGCGTGCTGATGGTGGGCTACATGAATCGCGAAGCTCTGGACCACACGCTCGAGACTGGACATGTTACGTTCTTCAGCCGCTCGCGCCAAAAGCTTTGGACAAAAGGCGAAAGCTCGGGACACTATTTGATGCTCAAATCAATCGCAACGGATTGCGATGGCGACGCGCTCCTGGTGCAAGCGGACCCGATTGGGCCGGGCGTTTGCCACAACGGATTCGAAAGCTGTTTCTATCGTGCCTTGCGGAACGGCGAGTGGGTAAAGACTGAGGAGAAAGTCTATGATCCGGATGCTGTTTACGGAGCCGGGCGGTGAAGCTAAAGCTCGGGATCCCGAAAGGCAGTCTGGAGACCGCGACTATCGATTTGTTCCGGCGGGCGGGGTTCAACATCACCACCAGCAGCCGCAGTTATTTTCCCTCGATTGATGATCCCGAAATTG
>JAFASD010000016.1 GCA_019244945.1 Acidobacteriaceae bacterium
TGCTGTCCGATATCGTCCCGCTCATCGGCCGTCTGATGAAACGTCTTGCGAGTCGATGAGCGGCATTCGACTGCTGGCCCGCGATTCGTACGGTATGGATGCAACGATGTAACACGGTATTGAGTTTTCACGTCGCAAATGCCAGGGTGAGCGTGAAATTTGTGCGCTTTTTAGCAGGCTTAGCGGTCGCTATCGTGGCGGCGAAGAGCGGTCGGGCGTGTAGCTGCATTGGGCCGACTCCCGTCTGTTCGGTCTATTGGTCCACGCCTGTCCTCTTTCTTGGTACCGTGAACCACATCGAGCACACTTACAATGAGCCGCCAGAAGAAAAGACGGTCGATGGAAAGAAAATTGAGATCATCGGTCCCGGCGAATACGTGGTTCACTTTGTCATCACAAAGTCTTACCGTGGTGACGGGAAGCCGTCTACCGAAATCTCTGTTCATACGGCAGACCAAGGCTCGGCCTGCGGCTTTGCCTTTGAAGAAGGGCGCAGCTATCTCGTTTTCGCGGCTCCGGCCGGACCGGAAGGCCATCTATACGCAAATCATTGCTCGCGGACTCACGAAGTAATCAGCGTTGAACAGGATCCCGACATTCAGTGGATCGAGACGCTCTCTAAGGCGCCTCCGGGTGGCTCCATTTTCGGCAGTATCCAAAGCTTGAGTCCGAACTTAGACGGCGGTTACGATCGCTCCCCTGTCCAGGGCGTTGCTGTTTCTATTGGCGGCAAGCAATCGCGAACACTTGTGACTGATAGTCAGGGCAAATTCCGCGCCGATGGTGTCGCTCCCGGCAAATATGTCGTCTCCGCGCAAGCGCCCGCTCAACATAGTCGGATCGCGCCAGTTACTGTAACCGTGCAGGATCGCTCTTGCGCTGAGATTCCCTGGTTCACCAGGCTCGATGGTCACATCAGGGGTCATGTGTATTTCAGTGACGGAACTCCCGCTTCCGGCTTGTACCTTACCCTCAAATCAGCCGACTTCGATCCGCACAATCCCGCCACCTGGCAGTCCAGCTCCATTACTTCCGGTGCTGACGGCTTGTTTGACTTTGCACAACTATCCCCCGGATCGTACGTTTTAGCAGTGAATATGGATTTTCCTGCTGTCGATGGCAAGTATTACCGGAGTGCGTTCTTTCCGGGGGGCGCTAATCGGTCGGAAGCCGCTGTCATTTCACTCGACCGCGGCGAACAGGTGGATCATCTCCGATTCTTTTTGCCGCCGGATTCCGCAAGCCCTTCTGTGTCGCTTCAGGTGAAAGTCATAGGACAGGACGGTAAGCCTGCCGCAAACGCTTCCGTACTGGCCTACGATGAAATCTGGCAAACTACTTCTCCATCGCCTCTCTATGCGACGGCGGGTAAGGGCGGGGAAGCGAGTCTTGACCTTCGCCCCACTTCTACATATTTGGTCGAGGCCTTCGTAAACCTACCTGATTTCAGCCAAGCGTGTGCCGAACCCATCGAAGTCAGCGGCCAGAACCCTCCTTCGTCTCTCGTTCTGCAAATTGCTCATCCGGTCGGTAACTGCCTGCCGTATGCGCAGAGACGCGGCTACTGAGTCTTGCCGCTCAGGCTACCATGCACCTCAGGATGCGGCCCCTGCTCGTACTCATCCAGCTTTCTCTTCTGAGAATCGGTCAGAACCGCGCGGATCTTTTTGTCGGCATCATAACGCCAGGGTCTTACTTTGGCCAGGCGGTCGTCGTGCGATAAACTTTCATCCTCCATTATTTTGAGCGTCAGGTCGTGCAGTTGTTCGAGCACTGGTTTGATTTTGGCCTGCTGATCTGCGCTGAGATCAAGCTTCTTAGTTAGAAGCTTCAACTGCTGTTCAGCGGATGGCAAGTCCGCTTTGCCAGAACCACCAGTGCTGGTACCCGTCTGTTGCGCGACTGTGGTGAGGGAGAACAGCAACACGGCCCAGGTTGCAAAGAGGCGAATGGAAATGCTCACTTTTCTCCTCGTGCCGTGTAAATGGCTGTATATCATATGATTCGCAGTGTAGCGATGAAAGACCCTTTTATCGAGCACTAATTTCGAGTTGCTGAACAAAGAGGCGATTAATGTCCAAAACTGAGGTGTCGAACTCGAAGAAACATGTTGGGCCAGGCAGGAAACACGCGAGGCAAAAGCGCCAGCCGGATGAACGCGTCCGGCGTACGCGGCAGCGGCTGGGCAGTGCGTTAGTGGAATTGATTCAGGAGAAACCGATTAATGATGTGACCGTGCAAGATGTGTTGGACCGCGCCTCGGTCGGGCGCTCCACCTTTTATCTCCACTACCGCGACAAAGACGACCTGCTCCTCAGCCAATTAGAAGGCTTCCTGGAGATGATGAGCACGATGCTGAGCATACGTAACGACCAGTCGGATCGAGTTGCACCAATAGAGGAACTCTTTGCGCATATTGGAAACGAGACGAAGCTCTATCGCGTGCTGTCCGACTCCGGCCGTCTCAAAGATTTCTTTGAGCTGGCGCAAGGCTATTTTTCGCGTGGGATTGAGAAGCGGCTCAAGGAATCCAAGCGGCTCAAGAGCATTTCCCGAGATGAATTGAGCGCCCGTGCCTGTGCATTAGCCGGAAGCGTGTTGTCGCTGCTCCGCTGGTGGCTCGATCGCGGCGCGAGGGAATCACCACATGCCATGGACAAGCTCTTCCATCGCATGGTCTGGAAGGGCCTCGTGTAATCGGCAGCCGGGCTAGGACGCCCGGCGCGGACGAGGACGTCCACCCTACAAGGGGATGGCAGCTAAACCAGGAGCCGCCACGGCAGGATGGAATGCATGAACGAGCGCTTGCGTGAAGAGCTGAAGGCCCTGGCTGCCGAGGATCGTCGAGTGCGGCAGGAACTTCTTGACACCGGAGAACTGGGCGACGGCTATGCGCCACGAATGGAGGCCGTGCATCGCGAGAATGCCGCTCGTCTGAAAGATATCATCATCGAGTACGGCTGGCCTGATCGCGACTTGGTTGGTGACGAGGGCACCCTGGCGGCGTGGTTCATTGCGCAGCACGCAATTGGCGATCCCGAATTCCAGCGCGAGGCGCTGAGGCTAATCCAAGAAAAGGTCAGTCAAGGAAGAGTGCCCGCTGCTCAGAAGCGTATTTGTTCGACCGAATCGCGATGTATGAGGGTCGTCCGCAAAGGTACGGAACCCAGTCACTCCTATGTCCAGATGGCGAATACCGGCGGTGGCAAACCGAGAATCCCGACGCTCTGAATCAGCGGCGCATCTCAATGGGATTGCCGCCGGTCGCCGATGATCCTCCTGAGAGCGAAGTAACAGCTCAGTCGCGCGCAGATTATGAGCACTGGGCACGCGGATACGCAGAGTGGCTACGGAAAACCGGTTGGCGGTCCTGAGGTGCAAGGGCGGTGGAACGCCATTAGGGCTTTGCGGACGGCGGCTCCCAGAGCTCAATCTTATTCCCATCCGAGTCATAGATCCACGCAAAGCGACCGTAGGATTCATTCATTCGGTTAGCGTCAATCTTTACGCCCTCTTGTTTTAAGCGGTCGAGCAAAGCATCCAGATCTTCCACGATGTAGTTGATCATGAACGGGGCGGGGCTGGGATCTAAATAGTGCGTGGAGGTGGGAAAAACAGTCCAAACGGTAACGTGTTCCTTTTGCGGGTCGTCGTGTTCGCGCCACGGAAGCATCGCGCCATGGCCTTTGTCGGCGAGTCCAAGATGCTTTGCATACCATTCGCGCATCTGATCACGATTCGCGGATTTGAAGAAGATACCGCCGATTCCCACAACGCGGCCGCGCTGCTCCATTTTGGCGGGTGGCTTCGAGCTTTCAGGTTGCGGAGATTGCATTTCCTTTCCTCCTTGTGACCGGGTTGAGATGAGCAGCAGCGAGCCGAGCGCAATTGTGCTCCAGCGTATTCCTTGCATGTTGGATTATACAAGTTTGGTTCGCTCAAGGCCTCGCCGTTCGAGGATCAATCAAAGAAAATTATTGGGCCGTCGTAAAACGCGCGCCGGCTTCTCGCAAAAAACGCAAACCCTCGAAGGCAATGGCCTCCGGAGTTGGCGCAAGGTCACGCCAAATGGAAGCGGCTGCGGAAAGTGCTCCCAAGGAAAACCCGAATCCCTCGATTGTGAGCCAGCCATGGTACCGGAGAGCGTGCAAGGCCTGAAAAACTTCCGCCCAA
The DNA here is from genome assembly GCA_019244945.1 of Acidobacteriaceae bacterium. Taxonomy (GTDB): domain Bacteria; phylum Acidobacteriota; class Terriglobia; order Bryobacterales; family Bryobacteraceae; genus Bog-105. The sequence continues at coordinate 4,174 of JAFASD010000016.1, forward strand.
TTGACGTGCCCGGTTCCTGGGATTCCGCGATCGTTTTCGCAGGAGTGGACATGGCGCAAGTACGGGCCAGCGCTCGCGATCGCATCACGCATGGATTTTTCTTCAATGTTTGCGTGATAAGTATCAAACAGGATTCCGACGCGGGGATGATCAATTTCGCGGCAAAGCTTCGCTGCATCGGCGGCCGTATTCAAGAAATATGTCTCGTAGCGATTCAAGGGCTCAATAGCCAGAATCATGTCGAATGTTTCGAGGTATGGGCCTAACTCCTGAAACATCTCGACTGCTCGCTTCCATTCCTCCGGCGTGCGTCGCCTTCCAGGCAGATAGCCCACGGGCGCATACAAAGGTCCCGCTAAGACGTGGCCGCCCGTATCGGCCGCCGCCTCGATACAAGCTTTAAGATGGTCGCGAGTTTTGCTCCGGACGGGCGCCTCATCACTCAACGTGTTTAAGCCTTGGGGCAAAACGGAGCAGAATGTGCGAGCAAGGCCGCTATCGTCGAGTGCCTGTTTGATCTCTGGATCTTTCGCGTGACGAGGATCGATCAGAGGAAGTTCAACGCCATCAAAGCCGGCGGCTTTAAGCTTCGGAAGCAGTGAAAGGTGGCTGCGGTCGAAATGATCGGACCAGATAAACGTGTTAGCGGCGAACTTCACGGCGCGCTCCCTTCCCGCTGAGATTTTCAAACAGAAAAAGGCCGGTTTTTCCAGGGGTCACGAAATCGAGATTGCCGTGACCGTGCAAATCAGCGACGGGAATCTGCATGCCTGCTCCGGTTCGAGTGCTGTAATCCACGACAAGTTTCACCCAGGACACGCCTCCGCTGCTTGGGAAAAACTCATACCAGTACACGCCGAGGGGCTCGCGCGCTCCGGGGTCATGGTCATGCGCCATGTAGCGCTTTCCGGTAAGGAAGTCGGGTCTGCCATCGCCGTTCAGATCGACCATGGTCATGGCGTGCGCCTGAGACCACGTGTCGTCGATCATGTGTTTTACCCATTGGTGATCCGGCCGTTGCTCCATCCAGAAGATTCCATAATCATGCGCGGCGCTAATGACCAGATCGTTTCGTCCATCGCCGTTCACATCCAACACATAGATGAACCCGGTCGCCCCTAAGTCAAACTCAGGGTGCCAAATCCACTTACCCGCGCGGGGATCGGGCGGCGCTTCAAACCAACCTTTTGGAGTGATAATGTCGGTCCGACCGTCGCCATTCACATCTCCAGCGCCAATGCCGTGTC
>JAFASD010000220.1 GCA_019244945.1 Acidobacteriaceae bacterium
GTTGTGATCACGTTCGTGTTGGCGGTCAGCAGGCTGAGGGCCGCGCATTCAACTGCGTTTTTTCCGATCACGCCGATGGCATTCGGGTCCACGAAGCCGTACTCTTGCGAAATGACCGGCTGGGGACAAGGGAGATGTCAACTGCTCCTGGCATCACATTTGTGATCGAAGCTCCGATCATGGTCATCAGAGGCTGACTTGCAAACCTGCTCCTGATTCGGCCTTCAAAATCGAACGTCTCCCCCAACCCGGAACTATGTGTGCGTGTTGCTCTGCTGAGAACCTGTTGCTTGATCATCGGTCTAATCCTTCGCACCTTTTCTAGTCCGCTTGTGTGCTTCGTCACTCCTTTTGTGCGCGTCGTCATTCCTAGCTGTTTTCCGCAGCACCGGCATAACCTGCTGATTCCAGAACTTCTGAGCGCGTTTCCCTTCGCGTTCTTCTTAGCCGCTCTTCTCTCTTCAAAATCTCCTTTTGTTGATCGAGTTGTTTGAAAGTTCCTCGCATCGAGCGCCTTAAATTGTCAGCCTTCCGGCTCGGGAAGACAATTACGATTTTTCCCTCTTTGTCAGGTGCGGCAATTCGCTTTTGGTCACCTTCATCCTCGTCGGCTGAAGGGCGTGCCAGTTCCAGGTCAAGCGGCAGAATTATGTCTTGCCCCTGTTCCGCGTGGCTGCTGAACGCGTTGCAATAATAAAAGACGTCACCAAGCTTGCTGCTCCACAGTTGTTCCAACTCCGCATCGGAAGGTGGTATGTCGAGTAACTTGCATTTATTGCGCTGCTTCAGCAGCGTCTTATTTGCTTTGGTCATTGCAACTTTCCTATATTTTGCTGTAATAAAGTTTGAGCACTGTGTCTCGATTATATTCTTTACAACAATCTATTTTGGTCGGAATAACTGCTTACCGCCAATGTAAACGCCTCTATCGAGCTGAGTTAGTCCGTTATAGCTAGCTGCATTGAGTTTGCCGCGACTGCGAGAGCCGCCGCGCCCAGGTCACCGTGACGAAAAAGGGAAAGTTTGGCTCGAATTCGAGCGGCATCCGTGACCTCGGCCGCGACGCTCGCGCAGCGTCGTCCTCTTCTTCGGGCCAAGCGCTATGGGTATCTCGCCGCATCCATCAGGGGGCAAGCGGCGCCCAGGGGATGCGTTCATCACCGCATCGGAACTAACAATCATACAACGCGCGCCACTTCCTCTGCTCGGGCTATGCTCGGGAAGGCTCTCAACATTGCGGGTCTTCTGTGGTGAAGCCCCGGATCCAAAGCGCGCGCATATCCGCTCCGGAGTCATTGTCTTTGGCGACAAACTTGCAGGTCAAGTGCACCACTTGGGCGGGTTTGCGCTTGAGCTTGCGCAGGGCGCGACACACCTGCCCATCGGCGTCAAAGGTCCAGACCTGGAACTCCCTTCCCATGGCTTCCGCTGCGTCCCAAGCCAGCTTTTCGATGCCACCGGCTTCACCAATCGCCGCGGCGATCTGATTGGGCTTCACACCTTTCTCAACCAGGTGATCGAGTGCGCGCGCGTAATTCGCGGCGAGCTGTCTCTCTTCCTTCATATAGGCCGCAAGAACAAACTTCAAGGCGAAGCAGAGGGGCTTCTTCCGATGCTTTTCGTTTGGACCCTTGTCGCTGCGCTTCCGCCCCCAAAAGTCGTCTCCCGAAAACGCCTTCCATGCGCGGTTGTCCTTTTTGAGGTCGAGGGCCGCGACGAAGACGCGCTGCAGGATTTGATGGAGGCTTTCTTGACACCGCTCGCCGTGCTCACGATATGCGTCGCGACACGCGAGCAACTCGTGCATGGGCTTCGCCTTTCGCCGGCGTGAAACATTCTTTCTAGAATCGCGCTTCAGGCGCATTTTTCCGCGACCGTCTTCGGAGGCGTTCTTGCTCTTTCTCATTAGGCATCATTCCTTTAATTGCGAGCTCGGCCGACGTCGCAGAGCTGCGTGTGATGCCTCTCTTTACAAACATGCTCGCAGCGTCCTTTTGTCAGAGGTACACGGTTAGACGGCG
>JAFASD010000036.1 GCA_019244945.1 Acidobacteriaceae bacterium
AATCCGAGCACGTCAACTAACAGAAGCACGGCGCGCTGCTTCGGCGCGAGTCGCTGAAGCGCCGCCACAAATGCCAGACGTATACTTTGCTTCAGAATCGCCCGCTCGGCCGGATTGGAGTCGGAAGGCAGTGCGCGAGCATCTGAAATGGGCTCAATCCACTCGTTTGCGGGACGCTGCACGAGATCTTCTACCGAAGGCGTTCCCGAAAACGGCGGGCCTTCTTCCATGGGGCGCGCGCGCCGCCGCTTATTGTGAATCTCGTCCAGGCAGACATTTGTGGCGATGCGATAGAGCCAATTTTTGAGGGAAGCGCGCCCGTCGAATCGCTTGAGGCCTCTCCACGCGCGAATCATGGCTTCCTGTGCGGCATCTTCCGCATCGACAGACGAGCCCAACATCCGGTAACAATGACCGGTAATTGCTGGGCGGTGTCCTTCGAGGTGTCGGATATCTGGAACAGCTTCCATCCTTACTCCTGCTCTAGACAATTCTCGCGCGCATCCCGAGCCGCCGAACGCACGGAAGTCATAGAAGTTTACTTGCCGATGCAGGTCTCAAGGAATCAGGTAACATAAGGTGACGGAGAGGTGGCTGAGTGGTCGAAAGCAGCGGTTTGCTAAACCGTCGTACGGGCTTAAACCTGTACCGGGGGTTCGAATCCCCCCCTCTCCGCCATTGGATTCTTGGGTTTACAAATCGCACAAATTAAAAAGAAAGTCCGACGCCAGCCACACGGATTGGAAGCCAAGCGCTTCACTGCTCATCATTTGAGTTCACTCGTTCTGACGCACGCGTGGCAACAAATCGTCATCAAAGACGATCTTTGCGAACCGGGGATGCTTCTTGTCACCGGTTGGGAAATTCTGAACCGCAATTCTCCCGGCAGCTATAGTGCTTCCTGCATCCCGAACTAATGTCGTTCACTCTTCTTCGGCGCGCAGGACGACGCCCCGCTCAAGCAGGTATGGCTCTTTTTCATTCTCGTCTGCTAAAAAGCTATCACCTGATTCTTCCTCGGGAAAGAATACCCAATTCCTGCCCCGTTTTTCAAGTCTTCCGATTTTGCAGGCGAATGCGGCTGCGGCGCCGTCCTTGCTTGTGAATGAGACGGTCGTTTCATCTGTGGCTTCAACCTTGCCCTGCATGCCCAGATCAATATAGGTTCCAATCTGAATGGCCTTGGCGTCGAACGATGACGAGCCGTCGTCGGCCGCGCGCATGGAGAGGCTACCTGCAAATGCATAGTCATACGCTATATGCAGGTAGCCGCCTTTGATATCTTCCGGAGGGATTGCGCCTGTGCGCAGGTCGCTCAGCAGGTGATCAATTTTGGAACCGTCGAGGGCGACATAGGTGACGTCGTCGAAGCTGAAGGTGATCTCGCGGCCTTTCGCAAACGAAAGATCGAGCTTAGGCGCAGAGGTGATGCCAATGCATTTCAGAGCGTCGCCCAGGAACGATGCCGCGACGCCCAAGCTTTTCTTATCGGTTTCGCGGTGCTGAATAGAATCGAGCCGCCCGCGTTGCAGGTCCGGGATGATCGCACCCGCAGGGAGGTAGTCGACGAGTGGACCGCGACGGATGAGTTTCTGATTCTTATAGACGTAAACTTCCGGTGGTGTTAAGCCGCTTCGCGGAAACAACACAGGCTGATAGCCTATTTCGTTCAGCAACTTCACCAGCGCATCATTTCGGCAGCCGGTAATCGACACCTAATTATTATCCTTTCCCGGTTTATCCTTCGTTGGGATACAGGTTCCCAAGCGTCTTTTGAATGATGGTGTTTACGGCATCCGGCCATTGGCCAATGAGCGACCGGTACACTTTGGCTTTCTCCGCCCAGAGAGCATCCTGTCCGGACGACGTGGTCTCTCTTGAAACCGGCGGAAACATGCGCGCGGCCGTCACGGCCACCTGCTCAATGACTTCCGGATCGGCATCGCGAAAGTCGGGGTTCATTGTGTCGAGTACTTCTGAGTGAGGCACACTTCCCTTAGCGGCTTCCTCGAGAACGGATGACATTCGCGAGAACATTCTGTCTGCATTGAGGGCCGGACGGTCGGAACTCCCCAGCGCTTTCAATCCAGCAACCTCCAGCATTTCCTCATAAGCATAACCGATGGGAGAAAGAGACCAATAATCCCGTTCTGTGCTGCAGAAGGCTCGCGCAGAGGACTCGATAGCATGAAGCCGGTCGATCGGTTGCGGATGATCATTTGGAAATGTGTGACCGAGTGAGGCGAAGACCGCGAAGACTCGCAGGGAAACCATGACGCCCGCGAAGCGCATCCTGGCTTCTCCGCCGCTCCTCGCCATGCGGATGAGGTTGCGCATGCCGGTGGCGTCGGCGTCAAACTCCTGCGCGCGAGTAAGAATGGGGGCAGAGGCTGAACCATCATCGTTATCCAGCGGGCAATAATAAAATACATGGCCAAGTTCATGCGACAGAATGAAGAGATGCGCCGCCTGCGCCATCGTCGCCGCATCCGCGGCGACAAGAGGCGCTAGCGGACTAACGGACGATACAGGATCGAGAACGCCGGAAATGCCGCCGGGCTTCCATCGCTCAAACAGGGCCTGAAGTTCGGTGATGACTGTATCGACTGTAAACGACATTTTCAGAACCTCTTTGCCCGTGTACAGATTTGTCGCGCCAAACAGTATTGCAGTGACTGTATCGAAGAAATCGATCAGTCCGCTGAAGAGCATAATCGCGTGGCTGCCATCCGGATAGTGAAAGGTTTTGGCATTGGGAAGCATGCGACCCACCTCGCCTACCACCAGGGATTGTGATATCCGCAGGGCTTCCAGCACGGGAAGGTCGAGCGGCGCGAGCCTGCTAAACAGGGCAGCTCCGCGGTCGCTCCCATGGCTAAGCGGATATTCGCGCTGACGTTTGGCCAGTTCTTCAGAAGCTCTCACGCTGGTTCTGTATTATGCTTACCTTCAAGGTTGGTCAGAACCCACGATGTCGCCATTCTGTGCATCTTCGCTGGCTTGTCTAAAGCACTCGCAGAGTTCCGAAAGCGGCGCTGTTAAACAAGGATCGATCCGCTTTTATCGATCCGGGCGGGCACAATAGTATCACACGACGCTGGCCGCATCCCGGAGAAGAAGGCGGGTTTCGCTCCCGGGTAGACACGTGAGCCGACACGACGACCGCGGCATGGCCCATTGATGCTGACCGTGATGCCCGGTCTGCTGAGTTCGAGCGCGAATTGATACGCGCCCGCGCCGGCGAGGGCCACGCCAGCGCGAAATCAAACGGCGTGAAGCTTGGCCGGAAAGTCAAAGCTCACGCCGCACCAGCAAAAGGAACCACGGGGCGCTCTGAGATTCCCCGCAGCTACAAGGTCAGCCGACCCTGGCCGTCACCGCCAGGAACGCGAACCTGGCCATCCACTCATTCTCCATTTCTGCCAGGCCCACAATGGCAAAAATCTTGGCGTGATCCACAGATATCGTTTCCACAGACGAACTGGTTCGATAGCTAACCGGAACAGCCACTCCAACCCCTTACGGCGCATCCAATCCGGGGCCTGTCTAATTCGGCCTGCGTGAAAATCGAAAGCCGCCCCAACTCCAATCAGCGTCACACCGGGAAACGAGTTGCGATGATCGTACATCCACTGTTCCTGTTTCGGGGTGCTGATGCCGACCAAAACGATATCGGCATCGGAGTCTACAATCCTCTCGCGTACGGCTTGATCCTCCGTCTTCGTCAGAGTTCGAAACGGCGGAGAATAGTAGCCCGCCACAATCAGCCCGGGAAACTGTTTGCAAAGGCGCTCGACCAGGGTCGGTAGAGTTCCCTCTCGCCCCCCGTACAGAAAAATTTTGTGACCGCTCTCCGCCGCCCTGCGGCAAAGCTCGAGCATCAGCGTCGGACCGTACACTCGCTGCTGCCCCGGTGATCCGAATGAGCGCAGCGCCCACACCACCGGCATGCCATCGGGAGTGACAATGTCCGCTTCCTCGAAAATTTTCGCGAGTTCAGGGTTATCTCGCGCCATGATGATGCCATGTACGGACGTGACGCAGATATAGCGGGCCGTGGCTCGCGCCGAACTTTTCCGTTCGATAGCCCATTGCCTGCACAGTTCGACAACCTCCGCATAGCTCGTCTTACTGATGCCAACGCTCACCACGAGTTGCTTATCGGGAACAGCACCAGACATGCGCTCCTTCAAGCATAAATGTGATCTTCGTGCTAACGTAACCTTCGAGTGAACGCAAAAATATTTGACCGCGAAGAATTGAGCCGATGGGTTGCGAATCAACGCTCACTCGGATTCAAGGTCGGCTTCACCTGCGGCGCATTCGACATCTTACATGCGGGTCACGTCGAGTACTTAACTCGCGCACGGGAGTATTGTGACCGGTTAGTCGCCGCCGTAAATTCCGATAGCTCCATTCGGACATACAAAAGCCCACTCCGGCCCATCAATACAGAGGAACAGCGCCAGTTCGTTCTGGCAGGTCTCGAAGCCGTCGATGCGGTCACTCTCATGCATGAAGTTCGCCCGGCTCCGCTGCTCGAGCTTCTTAAGCCGGACGTATACATCAAAGGCGGCGATTACTCGACAGAACAACTCAAATCGAAGGCACTGATCGAGTCCTATGGCGGCCAAGTAGTCTGTATCCCAATCGCCTTTCCAACCAGCACATCGGACATTCTGAAGCGAGCGGCTCTTTTGAGCCTCCATGAAGACGCTCCGCGAGCGGAGAGAAAGGGCGAGCAGCGATTAGTTTTTCTAGATCGTGACGGTACGCTCATCCGTGACGTGCCGTTCTTGCATGATCCCTCGCTTGTGGAACTTATGCCGGGTGTTCTGGAAGGCTTGCGCATGCTCGAAGACGCTGGTTTCACTCTCGTCTTGATCACCAACCAGCAGGGAATCGGGCTCGGATACTACACAGAACATGAATTTATTGAAGTAAATCGCGCGCTTTTGCGCAAGGTTGCGCCTGCGGGAATTAATATAGCGAGAATTTACTATTGCCCGCACTCGCAGGCGGATCTCTGCCAATGCCGCAAGCCAGGGTCTCTGCTCCTCGAAAACGCACTGCGCTATTACGGAGTGAAGCCGGAACGTTGTTACCTTATCGGTGACTCTGCGGCGGATTGCGTGGCGGGAGAGCGGCTACGGATTCCGTCAATCGTGATATCCGGGGATACTCCGGTTCAGGAGTGCACGCAAACCGGGCGCTCTTTTACCGACGCAGTGAATTGGATCATGGCGTCGGAAGCGCAGCTTGCCGCACCAACGCTCGCTTAGCCCAGTAATGCGGGCGATGGCTCCCGATTCGCAGTGGGCATCAGTCCTCCCAAAAGGCGAACCTGCACTTCCGCCTGGGACAGCGTATAGACCACATGATCCGCGCAGCCGTTACCCAAACGTTCCTGAATGGTTTTGACTTCCTCGTGGGAGCCCCACAAGCCGACCACGATCTTTACGTCCGGAGATCTTTGTCTCACTCTGCGGCAGAGCGTTCGCGCATGACTCACCGCAAAAGGCGGGAGAGCGGAAATGACCAGCACATCCGGCCGCCGCTCCGCCACCACCGCGAGCATTTTCTCCACCGACGCAATGGGAATCGCTTTGGTGGGATGTCCCGCGTGTTTCAGAAGTTGCGCCAGCATCAGACCCACCAACTCGTCGGCTTCGTCGCGTGCTGGAATGCATAGAGCCGAGAGATGCGAACCCGTCTGCCTGGCATGTTCATTACTCCCGGCATCCGACATCTGGCGCTCGCCAATGTCTTCGATCAGTTCTTTTGTGTTTTCATAGATGAACTTCTGCCGGGGCGGGTCAAGCGAATTCTCATGCCGGTCCTGTTCCGCTAACGATAAGGCCGGGATGAGCACAGCGTCATAAAGCTCCGCCGCTGTCTTTTCCTTCAGATACTCCTCTGCGACCTCTCGCGCGTCATCCTCATCCATGGCCAGAAGCCTTTGGTAGTAGCAGGCCTCCGGCGGCAACACCGGTTCATCCCCGAGCAGTATATATAAGAACTCAAGTTGAGGAACGTATCGCCCCAGAACCACCAGCAACACTGTCAGCGGCGTCGAGAGCACGAGACCGATCGGTCCCCAAAGTACAGTCCAAAAGGCGGCGGAGACCAGGATCGCCAAAGAAGAGATCCCCGTGCGTGTTGCATAAAGCCAAGGTTCGACCATCCCGGAAGTCACGCCTTCTATGGCGACGAACACTCCCAGTGTCAGAAGAGGTTTGGTCCAGCCCTCGAAGACCGCCAGCGATAAGAGAAACGGGCAGCTTCCTGCGATCAGAGTTCCAACGTAAGGCACAAACCGCATGAATGCCGCAAGTACGCCCCAAAACGCCGCGTACGGCAAGCCGATACAGTACAGGCCAACTCCGAGCAGAAGCCCAAACACCGTGTTGATGGCTGATTGTGTCAGAAGATAGCTGCTGACACGGGTCGCCGCATCGTCCATGGCCGTAGTCATCACATTGATGCGGCCTTTGCCA
>JAFASD010000332.1 GCA_019244945.1 Acidobacteriaceae bacterium
GCCCAACGGTCCCTTGGACCAATTTCCGCAGCCGGAAAAGAAAGAGTCGACCAGAACCGCTTCCGCCACGGCCTCCGCGGCAAATTCCAGATCATCCCCGAGTTCGAAAGCCAGGCCGAGTACGACCAACTCCTAAACGACTTCATCCAAGACGAACAACCTGTTTGAATGTAAGTCGAGCGAGGAGCGCGTGGTGTACAAAAAGCTGAACTCAACGGGAACGTTGATTCAGAGAACAACCAAGGAGGCTCCTCAACAGAAATATGTATTACATCGGGCTCGACGTTCACAAGAAGACCATCAGCTATTGCGTTAAGGATGCAAGCGGCCAGATCGAGCGACAAGGCACGATCGGAGCAACGGGCAACGAACTGGATGTATGGATGAAGTACCTACCGCAGCCCTGGACAGTGGCAATGGAAGCGACCATCTTCACCGGCTGGATCTACGACCATCTGCTTCCGCATGCGGCACAGGTGAAGGTGGCGCATCCAGTGATGCTGCGCGCGATTGCAGCAGCCAAGAAGAAGAACGACCGTGTGGACGCGAGCAAGATCGCGGACTGCCTGCGGTGCGATTTCCTTCCCGAGTGCCACATGGTTTCGAGGGCGATTCGGGATCGGCGCCGCACGTTACGTTATCGGCACCTGCTGGTACGGCAAATGGTTCAGATGAAGAACCGTGTTTCGGGCCTGCTGCTGGAAACGGGTGTGAGCCACAACAAACAGCGATTACACCAGGTGAAGTACTTCCGTGAGCTGCTGGAAAACAGCCCAGAAGTGCAGGCGAGTATCCGGCCGCTATTAAAGCTTAGCCGTGAAACCATCGTGCGGCTGCAGAAAACCGAATACGCTTTGATCAGTTTCCTAGAACGAGACCCGTTATTGTGCGAGAGGATCAAGAATCTCCGGACGGTGCCCGGAGTGGGACCCATCACGGCGCTGACTTGGGCGCTCGAGATCGGCGATGTATCCCGCTTCCGCTCGGTCAAGCAGGCCATCAGCTACTGCGGATTGTGCGGTGACGAGAAGAGCTCGGCAGAAAAAGTGCTGCGAACACCCATTTCCAAGAAGCGCAATAAGCACATCCAGCGTGTACTAATAGAAGCTGCGCACTTTGCACCTCGACAGAGTCCCGAGTTGGCCCTGGTGTATGAGAAAGAGAAACAAACAGGGCATGCCAATCGCGCAACGCTGGCGGTAGCGCGCAAGATGGTCGCGTATCTGCTGGCCGTAGATCGTGAGAACCGGGCGTTCGTGCCCTCAGAAAACCGTGGGGAGGCGGTAGCGTAAACCGCCACCGGCAAGAAAAGAGCAAGATCACACAGCACGCAGGCTGCCAGGTCCCGCCGCGGCCGACTGAGCGAGAGAGAGCAATCTCCTTGAGGCTCCTTCCAGACCTGTTTCGGGACTGGCAGCGAACACAAACTGAATCTTCTGTGATGGCCTGCGATAGGCCTGAGACAGCAAATGGATGTCCGGTTCTGCGAATCCAGGAACCACGGCCGAGAGGCCCGTATGCGAGCTGTGGACTTTGCCAGCAACGGTTTTGCGCGCTTCTCAACCGCGCGCGTCAGCAAACGTGTGTTTTTCGCTTGACATCGACTTACATGGACGTCGGCCGCGCCGAACTCGAGCTGGTCATCCGAATGGCCGAGCACACCTGGCTCTCCAAGCGCGCTCTCAAATTCCAGCACGCGTGCTACGTCCCGCAACCCGCAACTCCCGAAACCAAAAAGACCGGCACGGCCGACATCGGCATCGCCAACGACCTCGAACGGTGGCTGCGTTACCAAGCCTTCCATAACCGCGAGTATCAGCGCGCCTCGAAAGAGTTTCTAGACCGCAGAAAACAAAAGATGAAAGCCGAAATTGGCTTTGAACGGCAACAGCTCGAAAAAGCCGCGCACACGCTCAAAACCGAGAAGCACGAACTCGCCATCGCAACCGCAAAACTGAAAAAACAGCTCCTCGAACTCAAGCTCAGCAACCAAATCGCCAAGCTCCTCCCGCCCAACTTCGACACTTCTTCGCTCGATTCGCTCTTCTCCACGGCTCCGCCAGCGTAGAAACGA
>JAFASD010000335.1 GCA_019244945.1 Acidobacteriaceae bacterium
GGTGAAACTGATTAAGCGGGGAACCGTCGAGCCGGTGATCTGGCCTTGCTCTTGTCCCAATGAAAGCTGACCGACTGCGGTTAGCAGGCAGCAAGCTGAAATCAAAAACGCGTGAATTTTTCGCATAGTCTCTCCTTGGGCCTCTGCGAAAGTCCGGTCCGGGCCTCTCGCTGTGAAAGGCGCGAAGTTTAAGAAAGTCTATCCACCTTTGGTATCGCTCGCCTTTGATGCAGCTGAATTCTTAAGTAACATTTGATTCTCTAGAAACTTTTTCTTTCCGGGGATCCGGGCGGGCTGTGGAAAAATCGTGCTAAAATTCCCGCCAGCTTGTGGCTTTCACGCCAATCCGGCATCCGCTGTAGGGAAAACTACTTCGGATGTCCCTCGCATGTCCTAAAATCGGCGCTCAAAAGTTCTCAAAACTTCTCAAAACTGCGCTATGCCGAGCCTGAACAATAACTTGTACGAGTTCGGCGATTTCAGCCTGGACGCACAAAGCCGCGCTTTGAGAAGAGGTGAGGCGACTGTCCCGCTGACGCCGAAGGCCTTCGATGTCCTGCTCATCTTGGTACAAAACGCCGGAAAGATTGTGAGCAAGGACGAACTGATGAAGGCGGTCTGGCCGGATAGTTTTGTGGAAGAGTCCAATCTGACGCAGACGGTTTTTATGGTGCGGAAGTCGTTGGACGAGACGGCCGACCGGCGGTACGTCCAGACCGTTCAAGGCCGGGGCTACCGGTTGCTTGTTCCAGTCGTGGAGCGGGAAGCTAGTTCGACACTCGATACCGTTCCAGCGGTTTCCGGGGCGCTGCCGGAGGTTCCTTCCCGAACAGATGCGGGGACTGTTTCGGATGGCGGCGGCACCCTGAAGAAACCCGCTTCACGGCGGCGCCTTCAATTGGTGGGAATTGCAGCTTTATTGGTCGCAGCGCTGGGAATTTACTGGGTGACGCTGCGCGGGCGCGCGCCTGCTCCGAGTGCTGCCGCGAGGCCCATGCTGGCGGTCCTTCCCTTTGAAAATTTCACCGGCGATCCGCGGCAGGATTATTTCAGCGACGGGATGACGGAAGAGATGATCAGCCAGCTCGGGAATTTCGAACCGGCCCATCTCGGCGTAATTGCCCGAACTTCCGTGATGCACTACAAACACTCGCAGGAACCAATTGCGCAGATCGGAAAGGAATTGGGGGTGGGGTATGTGATCGAGGGTAGTGTGCGGCGCGATGCGGAACGGGTTCGGATTACGGCGCAGCTCATCCAGGTGAAGGACCAGAGCCATCTGTGGGCGCGCGAATACGACCGCGACTTGGGCCACCTGCTGGAACTGCAGGAAGAGATCGCGCGCGAAGTTGCCAGTGAAATCGAATTCAGCCTGGGCGGGCGCCGGCCGACCGAAGTGACGCAGGCGGCCGCTGCGCCTGCACCCGGAGGGAAGTCCTATGAAGTGTATGACCTGTATCTGAAGGGCCGGTATTTCTGGAACAAGAGGACGCCGGAGGGGTTTCGACAAGCCGCTGATTACTTTCAGCAGGCGATTGATAAGGATCCGAATTACGGCCGCGCCTATGCCGGGCTGGCGGATACGTTCAGCCTGATGAGCACATGGTTCGTAGGCCCGCAAAATGAGCTGATGCCAAAGGCGCGAGCTGCGGCCTTGCGGGCGTTGAAACTCGACGAGAGGCTCGCCGAGGCGCACGCTTCGCTTGCTCTGATCAAAGAGAACTACGACTACGATTGGCCGGGAGCGGAGAAAGAATTCCGGCGGGCGATTCAACTGAATCCGCAATATGCGACCGCGCACCAGTGGTACGCGGAGTTCCTTTCGTGGCAAGGCCGGTTCCAGGAAGCGTTTGCCGAGAGCGACCGGGCGCGGCAGTCGGATCCGTTATCGCTGATTATTGCGAGCGATCACGCAATGATCTTGTATTACTCGCGCCAATATGACAGCGCGCTGAAGCAATGCCGCTCGATCCTCGAACTCGACCCGAATTACGATCGTGCGCTAGACTTGATGATTCGTCCCTATCTGCAACTGGGCAGATATGACGAGGCCATCGACGCGCTCAATCGCTGGGCGGCCCACTACCAAGGGCCATGGATGTGGGCGTGGAAAGCCGCCGTTTATGGCCGTTCGGGCCATGCCGAGGAGGCGCGCCGGGCATTAGCGAAGCTGGAGCAGGTTCCTGGCCCGGATCGAACCGCAATATTGTCGATCGCTTATGCGGGCACAGGACAGAAAGAGCGGGTGATCCAACTGCTGCAGCGAGCCTATTCCGAGCACTCACACGTGGTGCTGTGGCTCAAGGTCGATCCGATGTACGACCTGCTGCGAGGGGATTCGCGGTTCCAGGATTTGCTGCGCAAGTTGGCTCTGGCGCCAGGAACATGATCGCCGTCTTCCTCGCGGCGCTCGGGCTCACAGCCCTCTGAACGGCACGCGGAGAACTTTCTGGAAATGCTTCACCTCGCCTCAGCTTTGATCCTACTCAGGCATTTATGAGATGAGTTCCACCCTACGGCGCCCAGGTCCCCTCATCCACCCAGCCGCTGCTGGCGCCGCTATCATCCGCGGCCTTCATATAAATCTTCTGGATGCCAGTGAAAGAAAGACTGCCCATGACCGCCAGGTTCAGCGTTAGATTATTCCCCGAGGTCACGACCGACGTAGAGCTTCTATTAATCGTGCACTTGCTGTTCATGAGTGTCCCCGAGCCCGGAGTAATCGACGTTGCCCCTTGTCCGTTATCATTCTGCAGATACAGCAGATTGGTTTGCGGCACGTAGTACACATAGCAGGCGTTCTTCGAGCTGAGGCTGCTGTTGAACAGCACCGCTACCGAGGTGAGCGCCGCATACCCGCCCGTGTCCGAGTATTCCAGCATAAAGTTTTGCGACGGCCCCACCGCCGGATCCGGACTCGCCGACACGATGGAAGGCACAAACGGAGCCGAAGGCGTCCACATCCCTTCCTTCACCCAGCCGGTATTCGTCGAGCTACTGTCCCCCGCATACATATAGATACTCTTCGGACCTTTGAAACTACCGCTCGCCATCACCACCAAGTTCAGCGTTAGATTGTTCCCGGAGGTCACCACCGTAGTCGAGCTCCCGTTAATCGTGCACTGGCTGTTCGTGAGCGTCCCCGAACCCGGAGTAATCGACGTCGCCCCTTGCCCGTTATCGTTCTGCAGATAGAGCAGGTTGGTTTGCGGCACGTAGTATACATAGCAGGCGTTCTTCGAGCTGAGACTGCTGTTGAACAGCGCCGCTACCGAGGTAAGTGCGCCAGAGCCGCCCGTATCTGCGTAGTCCAGCACAAAGTTTTGCGCCGCCCCGGATGCCGGATTCGGACTCGCCGACACGATCGAGGGCACAAACGCAGCCGAAGGCGTCCAGGTCCCTTCGTTCACCCAGCCGCTAATCGCCGGGCCATTGTCCGCCGCATACATATAGATATTCTTCTGTTCTTCGTTTAATGCTCCGGCCGCCACCGAGAGG
>JAFASD010000350.1 GCA_019244945.1 Acidobacteriaceae bacterium
GAAAAATCGCAAGAAGCGATTCGGCAGGCGCAACAAACCGCAACCAACTACGGCAACCAGCAGGTAGACGTCGAACATCTCCTTTTGGCCATGCTCGATCAGGAGGGCGGACTCGCTCCCTCCATCCTGCTCAGAGCCGATATCCCCCTCGAATCGCTGCATCGTCGTCTTCTTCAAGAGATCGAAAAGCTGCCCAAAGTCGGCGGAGGCGCCACGCCCGCCGACCAGGTCTACATCACCAATCGGCTTTCGCGCCTGTTTACCGTAGCCGAAGAGCAGGCCAAGCGGCTCAAAGACGAATACGTCTCCATCGAGCATTTGCTCCTGGCCGTCGCCGACGACCAAGGCGTCTCTGGACGCCTGTTGCGCGAGTTCGGTTTAACTCGCGATCGCCTCATGAAGGCCCTCGTCGAGGTCCGCGGCAATCAGCGTGTTACCACTCCAAACCCTGAAACCACCTACGAAGCTCTGCAGAAATACGGCCGCGATTTGACCGAGCTCGGCTCCAAAGGCAAACTCGATCCGGTGATCGGCCGCGATGAAGAAATTCGCCGCGTCATTCAGGTCCTCTCCCGCCGCACCAAGAACAATCCCGTCCTGATCGGCGAACCCGGCGTAGGCAAAACCGCCATCGTCGAAGGATTGGCCCAACGTATTGTTCGCGGCGACGTCCCCGAAGGATTGAAGGACAAGAAAGTCGTAGCCCTCGACATGGGCGCTTTGATCGCCGGCGCAAAATTCCGCGGCGAATTCGAGGAGCGTTTAAAGGCCGTCCTGAAAGAAGTGCAGTCGAGCGAGGGCCGCGTCATCCTCTTCATCGACGAGCTCCACACAGTCGTCGGAGCCGGCAAAGCGGAAGGCGCAATGGATGCCGGCAATCTGCTCAAGCCCATGCTCGCGCGCGGAGAGCTGCACTGCATTGGCGCAACTACCCTCGACGAGTACCGCAAATACATCGAAAAAGATGCCGCTCTCGAACGGCGCTTCCAGACCGTATTCGTCGACCAGCCCACGGTCGAAGATACAATCTCCATTCTGCGCGGGTTGCGCGAGCGTTACGAGCTCCACCACGGCATTCGCATCAAAGACACCGCGCTCGTCGGCGCCGCGGTGCTCTCGAATCGTTACATCACAGATCGCTTCTTACCAGACAAGGCCATCGATCTGGTCGACGAGGCCGCCGCCAAACTGCGCACCGAAATAGATTCCATGCCCGGCGAGCTCGACGAAATTCTCCGCCGCACCATGCAGCTTGAAATTGAGCGGGAAGCCCTCAAAAAGGAGAGCGACGCCGTCTCCAAAGAGCGCCTGTCTCGAATTGAAAAAGAATTGGCTGAGCTCAAAACTCAGTCAACCGCTCTGCAGGCGCAATGGCAAACCGAAAAGGAAGGTGTACAGCGCGTGCGCGCTTTGCGCGAGCAGATCGATCAGGTAAAAATCGAGATCGCGCAGGCCGAGCGAGCTTATGATCTGAATAAGGCCGCCGAGTTGAAATACGGCCGTTTGACCGAACTCGAAAGACAGTTGAATGCCGAACAGGAGCGCGTCTCTGGAAAGCAGGGAGCTACCCGCCTCTTGAAAGAAGAAGTCGACGAGGAAGATATCGCCGAGGTGGTCAGCCGCTGGACCGGCGTGCCCGTTTCCAAGCTCCTTGAAGGCGAGATGAAGAAGCTGCTCGCTCTCGAAGACGAGTTGCATAAGCGCGTAGTCGGGCAGGATGAAGCTGTTTTGGCCGTCGCCGAAGCGGTCCTCCGCGCCCGTTCCGGATTGAAAGATCCCAAACGGCCCATCGGCAGCTTCATCTTCCTCGGCCCCACCGGCGTTGGTAAAACCGAGCTCGCGCGAGCATTGGCTGAATTCTTATTCGACGATGAGCGCGCCATGATCCGCATCGACATGTCCGAATACCAGGAGAAGCATACGGTATCTCGCCTCATCGGCGCCCCTCCCGGCTACATCGGCTATGACGAAGGCGGGCAGCTCACCGAGGCCGTCCGGCGCCGTCCCTATTCAGTTGTCCTCTTCGATGAAATCGAAAAGGCCCACCACGACGTGTTTAATGCACTCTTGCAGGTCCTCGATGATGGCCGCCTAACCGATGGTCAGGGCCGCACCGTCGACTTCAAGAACGTAATCGTCGTCATGACGTCCAATGTGGGTAGCCACCGAATCCTCGAATACCGCGGAGC
>JAFASD010000384.1 GCA_019244945.1 Acidobacteriaceae bacterium
TTGATGCCGTTGGCAAAGAGCGCGTCAGCGAGCAGCTTCAAATCGCCGATCTTCTCTTTTTTCCAATACTGTTCGGCGCTCTCATCCCAGCCTGGGAAACCATAGATGCAAGTGAACGATTCCGCGCTCACCACTGGCTTTCCAGCCCAGGCAGCCGCAGAAGCGGCAATGCGGGAAAAGGAGGGCTGGAACAAAAGCGACTCCGATTCAGGCACATCCACTGCCGCACAAACCTGCAGCAAATCCGTAGGTGCTCCGTGGCACTGCACCCGTGAGTAAGCGTGATGCTCCCGGCAGATCGCTGTGAATGCCTCGTAGAACTCTCGCCGGATCGTCTCCGCAATCAATTTCCGGTAATCGTAACGAACGTCAACGTGCTCATCGAGATCGTTTGCGAACGGACGCAACGAATAGCCGAAGCGCGTTTCAAATTCCGTCCAGAGCTCCGGCGACCACAGCCGGTCCGTGTCTAATTCCAGCGAATCGCAAAACAGCGCAGATCTACTACCCTTCAAAGCCTGCCCGAGAGCCTCGAGCAGGGGCTCCGCGTACCGTCCAAGCGCGGAAGACGACAAATGATCCACGATCAAGCTAGGCCCGTGCACAGGGTCTTCCCATGTACGTTCCAATCGTTGTTCTGAAAGACCCTCGAAAGTCTTTGACGCATCCTCGGGCTGAACCCACGATCCGCCGAATGGCCAGCAACTGCCAAACGTGAAATCGCACCCGAGCCCCAATGCGTCTGCTTCTGATTTCGTGAACGAAACCAACTCGCGCCAATCCACTCCCAGCCAGTCAGGGCGAAGCCCCTCGCCCTCTTCTTCTTCGAGCCATACCGGATACATCCACGCCAGTTCGACACCCCCGAAACCCTGGCTCTGCACCCACCGGAGTTGGCGCACAATATCTTCTCGCGTGAAAGGACCGGAGAGCCACCACCACCTCACGTAAGGTTTCGAAGTACCGCGAAACAAGATCGGTCCAGCCATCGGCAGAATGCCTATCGCGATCATATCCGGCAATCCGCTAGTCTGAATATATGATTAAGTGTTGTTTGCTTACCGGCCTCGCCGCGATCGTCGTCTTCGGTCAGGAAACCACTCCAGATAAGCGCCTGCAGAATGCTGCGAAGGCGCTCAATGAAGTGATGGTGAGCCGGGATAAAGGCATTCCTCAGGAGCTCATCGACAAGGCTCAGTGCGTCGTTGTCGTGCCGGGCCTGTTGAAAGGCGCGTTTGGCGTTGGAGGCAAGTATGGTCGTGGGTTCGCATCCTGCCGCAAATGTGGCCACACCTGGAGCGCGCCAGCAGCCGTAGCAATCGAAGGCGGAAGTTTCGGCTTGCAACTGGGCGGATCCTCTACCGACGTCATCATGCTTGTGATGAAAGAGAGCGGCATGAACAGATTGCTCGGCGATAAGTTCACCATCGGCGGCGAAGCGGCAGCAGCGGCAGGACCGGTTGGCCGCCAGACCAGCGCCAATACCGATGTTTTGTTGCATGCCGAGATTCTCTCCTGGTCTCATTCTCGCGGGTTATTTGCGGGTCTTTCGCTCGAGGGAGCGACTCTGCGGCCCGACGCCGGCGAAAACCGAAAACTGTACGGACACGATATCACGAACAAAGAGATATTAGAGGCAGGGGCCCGAACGCCCACGGCTGGTCGCCACCTTGTGGCCACGCTCGATCGTTATTCACGCGCAACGCTCGCTGAAAATTGCATTTCGCTCGGCGAAAGCGCGATCCATTTCGCGACTGGCCAGTCGACCATTCCGGCTGGAGCGGAAGGAGTGTTGTCCGAAGTCGCGAATCAATTAAAGGCAAATCCCGATTGGAAGTGGGAGGTGCAAGGCTACACCGATAACGTCGGCGACAAAGCGGCAAACCAGAAGCTTTCTGAGGACCGCGCTAATGCGGTTGCGAGCTGGCTGGCCGATCACGGCGTAGATCGCAGCCGGCTCACCGTCAAAGGCTATGGGGAATCTCATCCTGTCGCGGACAACTCCACCGCGCGTGGCAGAGCCCAAAATCGCAGAGTCGAACTGATTCACCAATAGGCCGCCACGGAATTCCGAGCACCTCGCACAATGCTCTAGAATAGAATTTAGCGCTGTGCCACTGGAATTTCCTATTTGACCTCTCCCACTGTCCTCGAGGCCCCTGTAACGGCCGGAGCCAAAGCGAGGCACTCCTTCCTGCTCGTCTTTGCCTGCACCTTGATCGGGGCGCTTGCCCAGATTCTGGTGAAGCTAGGTACCGGGCAATTGGGCGGGTCTCACCTCACTCTCGGCGAAGTGGCGCGTAACCCGGCCCTTTTTTTCCGTTTTTCGTTCGCCATTATTAGCAACTTCAAGCTTTTCTGCGGGTACTGCCTCTACGGAGTGGTTACGTTTCTAATGGCTTTGGCTCTGAAAGGCCGTGAACTTTCTAGACTGTTTCCAATCATCGCGCTCACTTATGTTTGGGTAACGCTGCTCTCGCTGGTCGTTCTTGGCGAACACATGAATTTCTTCCGCAGTATCGGGATCGCGTTCATAGTCGCTGGCGTCTCCATTCTGGGCTTGAAGAAATAGCGCAAACCTGCCATGAACGCCAACACCACGCCTCTAAGCTCCATCATTCTCGTGCTCTTCGGCTCGTTCATCGGGTCCTTCGGCGCCGTTTTTCTGAAGATCGGCGCTGAGCATATGAAGGGCAGCCTGGCCCGCCTGCTGAGCAACTACTGGCTTGCTACCGGCGTTGTCCTCTATCTACTCTCTTCTGTTTTCTACATGATGGGCGTTGCTCAGGGTCAGCTTACGGTGCTCTATCCCATGGTCTCGCTCGGATACATCTGGACCATCTTGTGGGCTCGCCTCTTCTTCAAGGAGCCTTTCACAATGGCGAAAATCGCCGGACTCATGATGATTATCTTCGGCGTAGGTTTGATCAATTTCGGAAACGCTTAGAAGGCGCGCCAAGTTTCCACAAACATCTCTAGAGCCCTCGGCCGGCGTTTCTGAAACAGAATCCCTATAACAGCCGCGACGGTCCATAGAAAAAAACCGCCCGTGACCCACACTCGCCCCTGATTTCCCACAAATACCGGAAGCACAAACTGCGCGCCGAACAGCAAAAACATCGCCAGCGCCTCCCACCACGCGAACTCCATATTCAAAAGGAAAATCATCCCGACTAGAGTCTGCCCAATCGTGAGCAGCAGCTCCGATCGCTGCTGACCATCGAGCAATATCGGCGAGGATGCCCCACGACTCAATGAAAAAGCGATCGGCAACATGGCCACCAGAAGGGTCCACTGATTGATGTTGCTTGAGACAATGTTCATCAGGCCGATGGACGCGTTCTCTTCTTGCCGGGCGAAATAAAAAGTGGAAGCGAGCTCCGGAAATTCAGAAATGATAGGAGCGAACCATTGAATGACAAGAAAGCTCGGAATGCCAATGGCGCCGGCAACCGCGATCAAGCTTCCTAGAAAGGGCTCTGCGGAGAAGTAGATAAGCACTCCGCCGGCCAAAAAACAACCCGCAATCGCGGACACCCGCCAACGCCACGGCGCAAGAACAATGTTGCGGGGAACCGTTTCCAGATTGTCCACGCCTTCATGTTTCTCGGGCGGAAGTTTTGATAGCAGCGCAAGATATCCGCCATAGAGAGCAATCAGAATACACGCATCGTATAGATGAAGGCTTGCTTTCCACCAGATGATCAGCGCGTATAACACCGGAAAGACTAAGCAGATAATTTCAACGCTCTGGTGTGGGTCTATCCGAATCAGGCGCAGGGGCCTGCCGGTCCTCCTGCGATGAACAACCGCTGCCGTCGCGTAAATCATTGGCCACGCCAGACCCGTCAGCAAGCGCAACGCGCCTGTAAGATTCGCAAGCAATAAGGCCGTCTGCTGCCTCCAGGCAAGCACGGCTTCCACGGCAAATTCAGGAACGGTTTGCATCCATGCAAGAATGGCCAGAGCAAAGCCCTGTGCAACGAAGAATTGCGCCGATTCCGCACCCCAGGTTATGAGCAACGAGGCGATCAGGATGCAAGGCGTGGTCCAGAGCGCGGCAAAAGGGCTGGACCGATGCAGCGGCGCGGCTGCAAATAGGAGCGCAAAAACGGTTACGAACTGCGGTTGCGGCCCCCTATTCGAACGCAATTTCGACATCGGAACCGGCCGACGAACGCCTCAGGATGGAGTGCTTCTCGAACGCGACATCCTTGGATGAAAAATCAGTTCTATAATGAGCCCCGCGACTTTCCCGGCGCGCCAGTGCGGCATTGCAAATCACCGAAACCACTTGATGCATGTTGCGGAGC
>JAFASD010000401.1 GCA_019244945.1 Acidobacteriaceae bacterium
TCCGAGAGAGCTAGTGACTATTCTTAGCGCCTGTAAGCTGTACTCTCGCGAAGCATCGAGCCACCCTATTTTCCTGTCGAGAACTGCGAGATTGTTCAACACCTCAGCAAGACCCGCGCCGGAATCGCTGTGATCAACCTTCTGCAAGGGAAGGACCTGTAAGAACAACGCTTCGGCTTCGGAAAACCTCCCAAGCTCAGTTAGAGTTAATGCGAGATTATTCATGGTTCGCGCACGGATGGAATTTTCTGCTAACTGCAGCTTGCTCTCGACGTCCAATGCTTGTTGGCTCTGTTTGACGGCACTCGCATAATTACCCATTTCATAGGCCAATAAGGCTGAGTTGGTGAGAACCTTCGCGTACTCGATGCTGCTCTCTCCGTCCCATCTCTTGACCAGAGTTTCTGCAAGCTCATACAGTGGCTCAGCCTCCTTGTAGCAGCCCTGTTTGTGAATACTTAGAGCTAGATTGCTTAACACGGATGCCGCATTCACGCTATTGGCCGCATCCGTTTTCTCAAGAACGGCATAGGCTTTTCGCAGCGAGCCCTCGGCTGAAGCGTATTGACCTTGCCTCACCAGAAGCGCACCCATGTTGTTCAGAGCGATTGCGGTCTCCAGATCGCCTGGCTTGGCGACAGAGCCAGATGCATAGATCACATCGGAGGCCCTCATTGGCATCAAGAAAACACAGAGATAGATGGTGACTTGTAAAAAAGTAGTAAACAGCTTGTAAATGAACTTCGACAGGAACACAGATAGCTCCGCCTTTCGTAACAGAAACTAATCTGTATTCCGAAATAGTTCAATGGACTGTTCCTCAGTTTTTTCTAACTTCCGCATCTGTCAAATGACATGCGCTATTGGAGCGGCCCGGATATGTGGTTACCCGCGAAGAGCTCGGAAACAGGCTGTGGTCTTTCTGAGCGAGTGTCGGGGATCCCACGAGAATATGAGGGTCCCTGCGGCACGCTGAAGAGACGAGCTAATGATTATCTGCTTGTTAACGACCGTCGTTCGGGGTCGTGGAGGGTACCTCGGGCGACGGCCCTGCTAATCCTTCCAGGAGAGTTCTAACGGTTCCGAATGGTACCCTTAGTATTCGAAAAAATGCGTACTGTCGATCTGATTCATCGCAAGCGGGAAGGGGAGGAACTGTCGATTGAGGAGCTTCAGCAACTCATAGACGGCTACACCCGCGGCGATATTCCCGATTATCAAATGGCTGCGTTTTTAATGGCCGTTTTTTACTCCGGAATGTCCGACCGCGAAGTAAGCGCCATGACTGAATGCATGATGAGCTCGGGCGCCGTGGTGGATCTGACAGCGGTTCCCGGCATTAAAGTTGATAAGCATTCTACCGGGGGCGTGGGAGATAAGACCAGCTTAATCGCTGCGCCGATCGCGGCCGCTGCGGGCGTAGTGGTCCCTATGATCTCTGGGCGAGCGCTTGGGCATACCGGCGGCACTCTGGACAAATTGGAGTCCATACCCGGATTCCGAACCGATCTGACCATCGACGAATTCCGGGAGCAACTGATTCAGCACAAGCTTGCTTTTATCGGGCAGACGCCCGAAGTTGCGCCGGCGGATGGGAAGCTATACGCACTTCGGGATGCAACGGCGACGGTTGAATCTATCCCACTCATCGCCTCCTCGATCATGTCCAAGAAGCTGGCAGTCAGCTTGGATGCTTTAGTTCTGGATGTGAAGGTAGGCTCGGGCGCGTTCATGAAGAAACAGGTGGACGCGCGGCGACTGGCGCAGATGATGGTCGGCATCGGCCGGCGGCTTGACAAACGCGTGCAGGCGTTGATCACCGACATGAACCAGCCGCTTGGTTACGCGATCGGCAACGCTTTGGAGGTGATGGAGGTTTCGCAGACTCTGCAAAACGCCGGGCCGGCCGATCTCACCAGAATCTCGCTCGAACTGGCTGCGCGCATGATCTATCTCGGTAAAATCACTAAGACCCTCGACGATGCACGGGAACTGGCTCAAGCCAACTTGCTCGACGGGTCGGGCTACACCAAGTTCAAAGATGTAATTGCCGCGCAAGGTGGCGATCCGCAAGTGCTTGATCGTTTCGACTTACTACCCAACGCGACCGGCGCTCAGGAAATTACCACCAGCCGCGGCGGCTATGTTAGCGGGATTGATGCCGAACTGATTGGGCAGGCATCCTCTATGATCGGCGCGGGCCGGAACACCAAAGAAGATTCCATCGATCCGGCAGTCGGCGTCATCCTGGAAGTGAAGGTGGGCCAAAAGATCGATGCCGGCAGTATTCTGTGCCGCATCTATTACACGAGCGAGGACCACCTACAGGAAGCGGCCGACTTGGTGGAGGACGCCTTCAAAATTTCCCAGCAGCCGGTGGAAGAACGCGACCTCATTCTCGAAGTTGTGAGCTAGCCTGGGCGGGATGGCCAGGCTGGACGGGCTTGTCGGGCTGATTTGCATCGTCCTCTGCGCTTACCTCTTCTCTACCCGACGCTCAGCCATTCAGAAGCGGATATTGCTGTGGGGCATTGTCCTGCAGTTTGCATTGGCATTCCTGGTTTTAAAAACGAAAATAGGCAATCTGTTTTACGGAGTGAGCCTGTTTGTCAATGCGTTGCTGAATTACACGGCGGCGGGATCGAGCTTTGTCTTCGGCGAAAAACTCGGCCTGAGAAACGATCAATTTGGCGTTATTTTCGCGTTCCAGGTGCTGCCGATTGTCATTTTCATCTGCTCCTTATTCGCTATCCTTTATTACCTTGGCGTAATGCAGGTGTTCGTCAAGGGCATGGCGGTGTTCATGCAAAAATTCATGCGCACCAGCGGGGCGGAATCCACCTGCGTTGCGGCGAGTATCGTTATGGGCCAGACGGAAGCACCGGTGACGATACGGCCCTTTCTCGAAACTCTAACGGAATCCGAACTTTTTACCGTTATGGTAAGCGGCATGGCACACGTTTCCGGATCGGTCATGGCCGCCTATGTCGCCATTGCCGGGGTCTCGATTACTCACCTGCTGACTGCTGTGATTATGACGGCTCCGGCGACCATCATGCTTTCCAAGATGTTCGTGCCGGAGACAGGCGAGCCAGTCACGGCGGGAACGGTAAAGGTGGAAATTGAGAAGCCAGGCGTCAACCTCATTGATGCGGCCGCGCGAGGCGCCGGAGATGGGCTCTATCTCGCTCTGAACATCGCCGGGATGTTAATTGCATTCCTGGCGCTGATCGCGATGATCAACGGCGGGCTCGGCTGGGCGCACTCCTATGTCGCATGGATACCCGCGTCGCTACAGCAGATCCTGGCAATCGTCTTCGCGCCAGTGGCGTGGGCCTTGGGCGTCAGCTGGAACGACTGCGCCACCATTGGCAATCTGCTGGGCACTCGCATGGTGCTCAACGAATTTGTCGCGTTCGTGGAACTTGCGAAAGTCAAGGCGATGCTCGCGCCGCGCTCATTCGTGATCGCGACCTTCGCGCTCTGCGGATTCGCGAATCTTAGCTCAATTGCCATTCAAATCGGCGGCATCGGAGCTCTGGCGCCGTCGCGAAAATCGGATCTGGCGCGTCTCGGATTCAAAGCGATGTTAGTGGGAACTCTGGCTAACTTCATGTCGGCTTGTATTGCCGGCATACTGCTGTAACTGCGATGCGTAGGAGACTTCTTACAGCAGCGGCGGTTTGCGGCCTCGGGCTATGCGGTGCCGCGCCGCAAGCGCCAAACTCGCTCGGACCCCAAGATGTATTGCAGCATCTGAATCAAACGATCGGCTGGTATCAACATGTCAATGGCATTGACCAGTCCTCGACCGCTCCGGAAAACATTTTGCTGCAGGATAACGTCAGGGACACTTCGAATCGGGTAGTGCAGCTCGCGTTTGCGTTCGCGCGCGCGGAAGCTAATGTCCTTGCAAAAAACAGCAGTCCTTCGAGTGACAATTCCGCAAACCCTCAACCGAGCCGGACTCTCGAGCAGTCCATTGCGGAGTCGAATGAGCGGGTGACAAAACTTCAATCGCAAATCGAAAGCCTGAACCAAAGTATCGATAAGGCATCCGGTCGAAAACGGGAAACATTGATCTCGCAACGCGATACTCTCGCAGCAGATTTGGACCTGGCGAAAGAATTCCAAGCGGCGCTAAAGACGTTCCTATCATTCGGACGGGGCCGGAACGGGAAAAATGGCGGGGGCGGATTACTGGCGCAGATCAATGACCTCGAGGCTTCGGATTCTGTTCCACGCGCGATGAATACCGCTGTGAAGGTAAGCTCAACCAGCGCCCAAGCGCTCGCTTCGCAGGTTTTCCATCCCGAATCCGCCGGCATCATTACGCTTTTGACCAAGGCAACTTCTTTGGCGGGTGCGCGTGGGCAAATCGATTCGCTGATCGGCGAAACAGAAGCGTTGCGCGATGAGCTGGACCGCTTGCTATCACCGTTGAGATCTGCTTTTCGAAATCACATCAACCAGGGCGATGCCCTCGCCAGAGCTGCCAACGCTCAGACCGATCCGACGCAGCTCGACACAACCCGAAATCAATTGCGAGAGTTGGCCGCCACATTCAAACAGATCTCGAGTGTACTGACTCCTTTAGGCGAGCAAAGCATGGTTCTTCGGACCTCGCTCGCCGGCCTTCAGGATTGGCGCAATGCTTTGGACCGGCAATACGATTCCGTAATACGTTATCTGGCGATCCGTTTGGGCGTGCTGATTCTGGCGATTGTGTTCCTGCTGGTGCTCTCTGCGCTTTGGGAAAGAGCAATATCCCGCTATGTGCGCGAGCCACGG
Organism: Acidobacteriaceae bacterium; assembly: GCA_019244945.1. Classification (GTDB taxonomy): domain Bacteria; phylum Acidobacteriota; class Terriglobia; order Bryobacterales; family Bryobacteraceae; genus Bog-105. Next base: position 4,792 of record JAFASD010000401.1, read on the forward strand.
CGACGCAGGCAGTTCATCGTGGTGAGGCGATTTGTCATCACATTTGCGATCGTCTTGGTGGTGGCGCTGGGATTCTTCACCAGCGTCAGTTCCGTGGCGACGTTCGCTGGATTCATAACGGCTGGTTTGGCTGTCGCGCTCCAAAATGTGATCTTGTCGGTAGTCGCTTACTTTTTTCTGATCGGGCGGTATGGATTGCGTGTGGGCGATCGCGTTACGGTGTCGGGAGTCACAGGCCAGGTAATCGAAATTGGCCTGGTTCGTTTCTCGATCATGGAGTTTGCGGGATCGGGAGGCGATCTTCACGCGAGTGGCCGCGTGGCCGTCTTTGCCAATTCGATCATCTTCCAGGCTTATGCATTGCTGCGACAGGCGCCTGGAACGGAATACCTATGGCACGCCGTTTCGACCACTTTAGCGGCGGAGGCCGAATATGAAA
>JAFASD010000421.1 GCA_019244945.1 Acidobacteriaceae bacterium
CAGTCGCTATCCTGAAACCGTATTGATGAGCGAAAAACGAGTGATTGTGGCGATCGATGGACCCGCCGGAGCGGGCAAGAGCACGCTTGCCAAACGAATCGCAGGAAAGCTGGGCTTTGTCTACATAAATAGCGGCGCAATGTATCGGGCGATTGCTCTGTGGGCGTTGCGCCTGAACGTTGACCTGACCGACATGCACCGGCTGGAGCAACTCGCCAAGGAAGCCAAAATCGAGTTTGCCGCTGGCGATGGACGTGTCTTCCTGAATGGCGACGAAGTCACGGAAGCCATTCGAGACCTGAACGTCACGGATGCCGCTTCCAAAGTTTCAGTTGTGCCGGGGGTCCGGCGAGCACTCCTCAAGACCCAGCGAGCTGTAGCTGAGTTGAATAGCGTGGTCATGGAAGGACGTGACATCGGGTCCGTCGTTTTTCCCGAGGCTCAAGTGAAGATCTTCTTGGACGCCGATCCGGACGAGCGCGCGCGGAGGCGCACACTCGAATTTCAGCAGGAAGGCCGAGCCGCAGACGTTCAAGCGATAGGAAGAGATCTGAATGAACGTGATCGCAGGGACCGTACGCGGTCGGAAGCGCCTCTGGTGCAAGCTCCGGATGCGCAGCTTGTGGATACAACCGGTCTGTCTTTGGAGGAGGTGGAAGAAATTGTGCTGCGCCTCATCCGTGCTCGTATTTCGAACGGCAAATCGGCGCGAGCCTGAGTTCGGTTCTCCTATGTAGTATCCTACTTCAAGGATGCTCGATGTCCGTTCTCTCGTTAAGTGCTATAGCTCCGTTCCGGCGGTCGATAACGTAAACTTCGCGATCCATCCCGGGCAAGTGCTCGGGTATCTCGGTCCAAACGGCTCAGGTAAGAGCACGACGGTCAAAATCATTACTGGTTTGATGGAACCCACCCGCGGACAGGTTCTTTTCCAGGGATGCAATATCAGAGAAGATTTGGCCTCGTACAAGCGCGTGATCGGTTACGTGCCGGAGGAGGCCAACCTGTATCCGTTCTTGTCGGGCTTAGAGTATCTGGAACTGGTGGGCCGATTGCGTGATTTGCCGGGCCCGCTTCTCACAAAGCGCGCCGGATCGCTATTGCAGCTATTCTCAATGCATCCGCATCGCCATACGGCCATTTCCGCTTATTCGAAGGGCATGCGCCAGCGCATTCTTTTGATATCGGCGCTGATTCACAATCCGGATCTCCTCATCTTCGATGAGCCTCTTTCAGGCTTGGATGTGACCTCGGCGCTAATTTTCCGAAAGCTCGTCGACGGGTTGAGCCGGGAAGGCAAAATGATTTTCTATTGCTCACACGTGCTGGAGGTGGTCGAAAAGGTCTGCACGCACGTTACTATCCTGCAAAAGGGAAAGCAGCTCGCCTGCGGAACGATCGACGATCTCAGAAGTTTTCAAGCGATGCCGTCGCTTGAGGCCGTCTTTTCCCATCTCGTGCAAGAGGTGGATACGGAAGAATCCGCGCAAGCCATAGTAGATGCGGTGATCAGCACGTGAGATGCGCCGCGCCGTCCACACCGTTTTTCCATCGGACTCCTTTCCTGAGTTTGGTCGCCCACTTTGTCAAACGTATGTTTGCCGGCGATGAAGAACAGCAGCCAGACAGCGTCAGCCTGGGTATCGGGGCAGTACTGGCGATCCTCGCGTCGCCAGGCGCATTCGCTTCTATCTTCCTGATGAATAAATACTCCACCTTATTGCAATGGATGAGAGGGCAAAGTTTCAATGCGTATCGAGTTTCCGTTGGTGATGAGTATTTCTTTGTCGTTTTTTCCATGACGATTACAGGTCTCGTTATGGTGCTGCGTTGGAATCGTTTATTTCCCGATCGGAGAGATTTTGCGAATCTGGCTGTTCTACCGATTCCGATCCGTAACGTTTTTCTGGCTAATTTTGCGGCTCTTTTCGGATTGGCGATCTTGTTTGGCGTAGATGTGAATGCGGTTTCGTCCTTTCTGTTTCCCTTGGTCGTCAGTATGAGCGACAGCACCATAACCGGCTTCTTACGGATCGCGATGAGCCATTCGGCGGCCGTTTTATCAGCGAGTCTATTTAGCTTTTTTAGTGTCTTCGCGCTCATCGGGGTATTGATGCTGGTATTGCCTGGGCGCCTGTTTCGCCCTGTTTCCATTTGCGTGCGGATGCTGCTCGTCGTAGGTTTATTGACCGAATTCTTTTCCAATCTGTTTCTGCAATTGCTGACCGGAAATTTGCCGAAGCACCCGGAGGTTTATGCGCGGTTTCTACCATCATTCTGGTTCTTGGGCGTGTATGAAAACGTTGCCGGTTTTGCAAAACTACCCATGGGTCAACTTGGGCGCCAAGCAGTAATTGCGCTCGCGGCTGCCGTAGTGATCGCAATCGCGGCTTATTCGCTGTGCTATCGGCGCTACTTCATCCGACTGGCGGAATCGCTGGACGTAGTCGCGGGTGTGCGGCGCCGCCGGGGCTTCCGGGCGCCTGAATGGCTACGCAAATTGCTCTTTCGCTCGGAATTCGAGCACGCCTGCACCGCCTTCGTCTGGAAAGTGATATGGCGAAGCGAGCGCCATCTCATGTTCTTCGGAGGCTACTTGGGCATTGGAATCGTAATGGTCGCTCAAACAGCAATCGATAGTGCCAACCGCCACACCAAAGCTTCTCTCCCGAATTCAGATTTGCTGGCTGTGCCGCTGATCATTGCATTTTTTGTGATTACCGGCCTCCGCTTTGTCGCGGATGTGCCCGCAATGTTGAACGCGAACTGGATTTTTCAGGTGTCGCTTACCTATCCCAGTCCTCCACCCGATTCCATCCTGAGAAGGACAATGCTCATGGCCGTGCTGCCATGGCAAGTGCTGCTTCTTCCTCTGGTCACCGCCCGGTCTTTTGGTTGGACTATCGCTCTTCTGCACAGCGCCACGGTAATCGTCCTGAGCGTACTGCTGATCGACATCTTGTCGGCGGGATTCCGAAAAATTCCTTTCACGTGCAGTTTGCAACCCGACTCTAAGCAATTGTTGTTTCGAGTGCTTGGCTCGGCAGTTTCGGTGCTGGTCGTGGTACCCGCAGTGGCGAACTTTGAGCACTGGATGCTAGGGCGACCGATTCGCTTCGTGGTATTGGGAGGATTGTTGCTCCTTGCCCGGTACTTGCTGTGCCGTTATCAGGAAGACTTGGGGGCCCCGAATCAGGCGCTCATCTTCGAAGATCGTCCCGGATCATCGTTTGAGCTGTTGAAGCTGGCATAACATTTACTCGCGATCGTTCTGCTCGATTTTCCAGAGAATCTGGCGCAGGATGCCGAGCCATGTTTCTGCATCAGACGCAGGAAGCGCGAGTCTGCGAACCAACCGTCTGATCTTCAGCTCAATCGATTTCGATGCAGGTTTATGAACATAGCCGGATCGGGAAAGCAGATCGAGTAACAGCGTCGTGATTCGCTCGTAATCCCCTGCTGATGCGGATCGCACAGCTTCGAACTGCTTCTCGACCGCTGCAGCTTCGCGGCGCAGCTCGTAGAGGCAAATAGAAACAGCCTGGCCCAAATTCATCGATCCGTGCTCTTCCCGCGTCGGGATGCGGAGCAGCCAATGACAATGGCTCATATCTTCATTCGATAAGCCGAATTTCTCGGAACCGAAGAGCAACGCAGCAGGAGAAGAGGCGAGGTGATCCCGAATCAATCTTCCGGCGGTCTCGAGACGGTACAGCGGAACATGCAGGTCGCGATGGCCCACCGCAGTCGTTCCCACGACGAGCGTGCAATCGGCAATAGCGGGAGCAAGCGTTTCGAACACTTGAGCTCGCTCAAGGATGTAACGCGAACGAACGGCGGAACGGGCCTCGTGGTAAGCGGCGCTATACGGATTCACCAGCCGCAAATCGGTGAAGCCGAAATTACTCATGGCCCGGGCCGCCGCGCCGATATTCAAAGGATTTCGAGGCGAAACCAGAACGATCCGAAGATCGCCACC
>JAFASD010000428.1 GCA_019244945.1 Acidobacteriaceae bacterium
ATATAACTGATATTCAGCAAGTTGCGTTGATCGAAATTAGAGCTCGCCCAATTCGAATGAAGATTGTAGGCGTCGGGAACAGGATCGAAGCGATCGGACGAATTATCGAAGGAATGGCTGTACGTATAAGATACGGCTAAAGTAAGAGGCCCTTGCGTGTGGCGCAAGGTGGCCTGCAAGGCATTGTAAGAGGAATTTGCGATATTATCTAATGCAACAATCTGACCCAGCCCCAAGTAGGGGCGAAGAAAATCGGCTGTTGGGAGATTTACAAAGTTAAGTTGCTGATAATTTGGCCATCCAACACACGCAGCCGATAAGTTGTTATAAGCCGCAGTACCTTGGTCGACAGGTGCTCCGCTGGTCAGTATATAAGCTTGCACGTTGCTGCGGGGATCGAAGCTAAAGAGACAATCGGACGGAGAAATACTGGGGATTCCGCCTTCCGTGATGATCGGCTGATGCGGCCCATAGGGATTTTGCGAAGAAGGTGTCGGCGGAATCTCATTGATCTGCCGCTCGGCCGTCAGATGCGTGCCTTTGCTGCCGACATACGCCAAGGTTGCAATGGTCTGCCGGGGAAACTCGTGCTGGATGCTAAAGCTCCACTGCTGGACATATGGCCAGAGCGCCTTAGTCTGAATGCTAGTGACATTAAGGGGATATGCGTTCGTGGCGCCGGTGCCGCCGCAGGCCGGCTGGGCTCCGCCAATGCAGCTTAGATCGAACGGGTTACGCTCAGTGGCGCTGAGCACCAACGGCGCGCTGCCCTCGAGAGCGCCCGTATTCGCTTCATTTCCCGTTCCATGCTCAAAAAAAATGCCGTAACCGCCGCGAATGGAGGTCTTGCCATTTCCCCACGGATCCCATGCGAAACCAATTCGAGGAGCGGGATTGAAAAGATGACTTGTCATGCAGCCTGCCGGTACACCGTTTTGCCCGCATCGAACGATTCCATTGATTAGGTGGAGATCCGGATTGCTTGGATTTAGGAGGATCGGCGCATACTGACCAAATTGATTAACCGTGCTACTTTCGACCGCTCCCGTCTGCGTGTCGATTTGAATTTGGCTGGCTAAAACCGGATTGAACGCTCTCGCAACCCAGTTATATGCGTTATTGTTCACTTCGTGATACAGGCCAAAAAGACTCGCCCGGAAACCGAGATTCAATGTCAGGCGAGGACTGATTTTCCAGTCGTCCTGAAAGTAAGGCTCGGCAATCTCGTATCGCTGGTGATAAGTAAGTTGAGTGCTGTCTTGCTGAAAACTGACAGGCTGGTTCCCTTGCGGGCCAGTTGGGCTGGCTTGTTCGAGCATGAAATCCGCAAACGCGTTGCCCGTTACGTGACCGTCGTAAGTAAGAATGCCTTGTGTATCCCCAGTCGCCGCGCCGCTTACCGAGTTGGTCTGCGTGCGGTTGTAAATGATAAATTCGGACCCAAACTGCAGGAAATGCTGACCGAGCTGTTTACTCATGCTGTCGCCGAAGCTATGAATGGGATTGTTGTGATACCAGGGCATGTAACCGGAATCTACGCCGAATCCGTTACCATACGCGGGCCCCGTTATAAAGACCAACCCGGGCAATTTACCCCCGAAACCGTTGTTAAAGAGAGAACCCATCGGGCATTGATACACGATCGGAGTTCCCGATGACGTTATAACTTCACAAGGGGCATCGAGACCGGCTGGTCGCTGCCACTGTGCGCCCGGCCCGTTGGTGTTGGTTAGCGTGATGTTGTTGTTTGTGTAGCTGTAATAGACCTCATTCAGAAGAGTCGCAGACAGCGTCTGGCTAAAGCGTGCAACCGCGCTGAGGCCCGGCCCCGTGAAATTGTTCTCCACCGTTGGGACATTGTTCTGAATGATGCCGTATTGTGGCGTTGGAGTGACGGTGTCCCAGGAATCGTGAATGTAGCGGATCATTAGCCGGTTTTTCTCACTGAAATAATGATCGATACGAAGCAGATCCTCGCGCCAGTGCGTCGGTAGCGAAACCGTCGCGGCATAGCAAGAGCGAATAGTGGAGTTACAGCCGGCGCTTGAGGTGGGCTCGGGTATGATGCCGGAAGCCAGAATCAGAGCCGCGTTGCGATTTAAATAGCGGAATCCCGGAGCGAAGAGCTGATTGTTGGCGTATGGCTGGTATACATCGACATAATTGCCGCCAATGGATTCAGGTCCCTGGTTTATTCCAGGGCAGTCAGGCCATTGCGATTTGGCGAAGACGGGCGCTCCCCCGAAGTCAGGCGTGACGAGCTGGCTCTGAGTGGGGCAAACGTCGCTGAAATTTCCGCTGCGCTCAGCGGCCGACGGCACGGCCTGATTGAATTCGAAAGGCGATCTCTCATTGCGATACTCCTCGGAAAAGAAAAAGAATGTTTTGTCTTTTTGCTTGTTGTATATGCCGGGAATGTAGAGTGGGCCTCCAATTGTCCCACCTACGTCATAGCGGCGATAGAGAGGCGCATGCGAGGTTTCGTCAAAAAAATTGCGCGCATTGAGCGCTTCATTGCGAATGAAAAAATAGCCATCACCGTGAAACTCGGAAGTGCCTGACTTGGTGGAAACCAGAACGGTTCCGGAAGCAGTACGGCCATACATCGCTCCGTAATTCGAGGTGAGGATTTTCATTTCGCCGATGGCGTCCAGGCTCGGATAAACAATCAAGGTATTCACCGAACCGTTGAAACCAACGTTTAATAGATCGGAGCCGTCCAGATCGAAGCTGTTGTATTCCGTTCGCCCGCCGTTGACGCTATAGGCGGCGCTGCCTTGAACGCCTACTTTTGCTTCGTCCTGTCCGGTCTGGTTACTCACGCCCGGCGCGAGCGCGATCAATTGGGTGAAATTGCGTCCATTTAACTGATAGCCCGTGACTTCCTTGGTGCTGAGCGTGTCATAAACGGATGGATCTTGCGTCTCCACTTGCGCCGCATTGCCGACTACCTCTACCTGCGTCTTGGTACCCGCGGGCGTTAACGTTATGTCCAGTCTCTCAGTTTGACCGGCGATCAGCGACATCGCCTTGCTGGTGTAATCGTTAAATCCGGCGACCGATAACGAGACCTGGTAGGTACCTGCTCGCAAGCCGCGAAACGAGTAATTACCTACCTGATCTGTAGCGGTCGTTTGTACCGGCGCAACATTGCTGGACAGACTTACTCTTACGCTGGGAATGATCGAGCCGGTCGAATCCTTTACATTGCCGTCAATTCCGGTTGCCAGCGATGTGGATGTCTCCTGCGCGACAACGCTGGATAATCCGAAAGTTATCCACAGGAATCCCACAGAAATTAGAACAGAAGTTCTCAATCGATCAACCTCGCTGCAAGACGACTGCTGGCGAACCCCGCCGGAAATCCCCGGTCCAAGAACAATGGATAGGATTGGTACTTATGGAATGATACTGGCGGAATGTTACTAACTAATAAATTTCTTTTGATTTTTTGAGACTATCTTCGGGGGGCCAAAACTAGCGCGGCCCTGGCGTATCCATCGAAAAGTAAGTATTCTGCACTCCTAGCTTCCTTGCGGTTTTCGAATTTGCCCTTTGATCCAGTTGAGAAAGGTCGACCCGCTTGTGGCTCGATATTCCGCCAAACCCGATTCGGTGGGGACGATGAGCGTTTGCGCCGGGGCGGAGGCTTTCATTCGTTCTATCGCAACCGGCGGTGTTGCGCCGTCACTTCGCAGGTACTCGATCCGCACTGGGATTTTCAAACGTGGTAGCCATCGAATGGGATCGAAGGGCGCCACTTTCGCAAGGAAGGCGGGTGTGAGAAATTCTTCGCGCTCGTTATCAGGAACTACTCTCGATTTGGCGACCCAATCCGGCCAGTCTCCCCAAGGATCGAGCAGATCGATCGCTCGGATGCGGGTGTCGGTCACCGCAGCGAGCACGGCGATTGCGCCGCCCGAGCCGTCACCGAACATGCCCACCTGTGTCATGTCCAAATCTTTACGAGAAGCAAGATAATTGAGGATCATTTGAATGTCCTGCACGGTTATGGTTAATGATTCCTGTAGTTCGCTGACGAACCATTGCTTCATAGGACGGTCATGGTAGCGCTGGCCGCTCAGTGCTGAAGCGAATCCGACTGCGGCTACCCCGTCCTTAATCAGAGTCTTGCAGAACTCTTCATTTAAGAATTGCTGGGTATCAAAGGAGTAGTTATACAGGTAGAGAATGACTGCCGGCTTAATTACGTGTTTGGGTAAGATGACGTACAAATAAATAGGGTCGTTCGGACGCCAGCGAACCTCGATGAGCTCGCGGGTGAAATCGGGTAAGTCATCCCTTTCGCCGAGGAGCGGCTTTTCCGCCCTCAGATTGCTTTGCGCGATTGAGAGCGAGTTCCAGCCTTCCGAAAGTGATTGAGCTCCCGCGTGTTGAAACAAACCGGACGCCAGAAACAGAGATGCCGCAAGTAAGCCGGTCGGCAGACGTTTTGTGTAGTTCATTCGCGATAAAAAAGCGAAAGGCAGACCGTTTGCGGCGCTCTGCCTTCCGCCCGAGTTTAGCTATGTCCTACTGATGGCAGTTCAATACTCCTGGAGCTGGACCAACGGGTTCGATACATCCACCCATATCGCCGCCCGATTCTTTCTGGCCACTGAGGCCGTTGTTCGGGGCGAAGCCCGACTGCGTGTAATGCGAGCGATAGTATTTCAGACCGGGGTCCGATCCGACTGCCTTGAAGGGCACGAAGTCCGGAACTGTACTATTGATGTTGGCCTGGATGGCCGAAACGAGCGTGGACGCAGTCGTGAAATTCATGCCCGAAGCGTCCGTCGCGACCCTAAGCACCGACCACGCACGATATTTGCCGCTGCGCAGATTTGGGAAGCTGGTTCCGGGCTTCGCCGGACACGGAGCAGTACACGTCGGCAAATCTCCGTTGGTATACGACGAGAAAATGGGATCCTCGCTGTCCAACTGCAGATAACCGTAGCTGGAAGTACCCGCGATTTTGGATACGTTGCCGTAAGAGAAGAACGCGTAGCCAATGGCATCTTTGGTGTTCAGGATGCCGGTATTGATCTCCTCACCCGTCCCTATGGCGCGGTATCGAGTGCCGCCGCCCGCGAGACAACCCTTCTTCAGCGGGTTTGAAGAAGTACCAATGGTCGGCTGCCCGACATTGGCTTCCTGCGAGTTATTGGGATCGGCACTATCGCGAAACACGCAGAATTCGGTAGTATTCATCGTTCCCGAAATCGGTTCCCGTTGAATTGGATTAATCGCCACATCTGTGCCGGTGCCGCCAAGCGCATTGGTATCGCACTCGGTACCGCTGAAAATCTTCTGTGCTTCAGCGTCGGTAATGTTCTTGAAAGCGCCAGAAGTTCTGCCGAGACCGCTCGCGTCGGTACGGTTGATTAGGAAGACGATCGGCGCAGCTCCCACCGAAATCGTCGTCCACGTCGGAATCGGATCGCTGGTGTTGAACGGATCGTCGCCGCTGATGTTGAAGTCGACTGGTTCCGCGTTCGCGGTCGAGAAAGCGCTCTCGACGAGCGTGCCGATTAAAGTATTCGGGCCAGTGCCGTAGCCCAAACCCGAGTAATTCGAAGTATTCAGCACACTTACCGCTCGCGACTGCGCAAACTTCGCATCCTCGGGCCGAATATCGGTGAACGCAGCAGTTACACGGGCATTGTTAAGCGCTGTGTAAATAGCTGAAGGGATGCTGGCGGCATCGCTTCCCCAAAGAGCTGTTGAGATCAGGTTTTCGCCAGCCGTCTTTTCGGTAGCCGGATCGATCTGCAACTGAACTCTGGGCTGTGCGAAGTAGGAACGGTTCCCGACCACGGAATCGACGGAAAGGTAAGCCCATACCTCCGTTTGGGCGGAATTCCAAACTACCCAGAGGTTTCCGCCTTGGACGGCGATGCTGGAACTGCGACTGTCAAATAACTGCGCGCAGTTCTTTAGAGTAGTACAACCCGTTGTGCCCTTAATTGTGTAATGTTGGGCGCCACTGCCCGCCAGATCTTTCCACGCAGCAATGGCGGCTGTCTGCCACATGGCCGACGAACCTGCGCCGAGAACCTCGACGGTCGGCGCTGCTTTTGCGGAAGGAGCGAACAATACCGAAGCAACAGTGAGAATGCTAAGTGTTAGGTTTTGTGGTTTAATCATGGTTTCCTCCTGTTTGTGCCTTAGTCTTTTTCCTGCTCTTGACACGCGCAGTAACTTCCCGAGCCTCCGGCGAATTCGCTGAGCTTCCAGAGGAAGGCATGATTTTCACCGTTAAACGTTCCATAGCCGACGATCTCTCCGCGATTGTTAATCGCCGATGCCACGTTCAACACCCACGGCGAACTCGCAGGAAGTAGAGAATTCAGATCGACGATTCCTTTGGAAGATGTCCACACGAAGGCATCCACACCGGCATTGCCGGTCGTGTTCGAGAATCCAACGACTACACCGAAATCGTTTATGCCGTTGGCTTGAGCGTACGAGCCGCCGAGATTACCAATGTCGGTCAAATTCGAACCGCCGCCGCCTACAAACGCGTCCGTTTGTCCGGAGGTAAGTGTCACGAAGCCGGCGGTGACAGCGCAGCCATTAATCGCGTTCGCCTGAGCGTATGTTCCGCCCAGAGTGCCGAGATCGTAAGCTTTCCCGTTCTTTGTGTCCCAGATTACAGCGTCCGAGATTTGGTTGCCATACTGATCCGTTGCAGTGGTCTGGGAACTGCCCGCAACGAGGCCGTGGCGATTGATAGCTTGCGCCGCGCTATTTGCACCGCCGAGCGTGCCCAGATCCACGAGTGCATTTCCATTGGATGGATCCGACACAAATGCGTGCGTCGCCGCGTCACCGGTGGTGACGGAGAGGCCCACCACCGCGCCGTGGCGGTTGATGCCGTTTCCCTGGGATTGGCTGCCGCCAAGCGTACCCAGGTCCGTCAACATGCTGTCGACGAAGAGAAATGCGTGAGGGACCACCCCGAATACCGGATCGTTGTAATCGGATGTTCCCGCGGCGCGTTGTTTGCTAGTAGCAGCTGAAGCGGAGCTGTTCGTCCCCCCGGGGAACACGCCCAGGTCGAGTACATTTCCTATCTCCCACAACACCGCGTGCGTGGCAGTATCTCCGGTTATGGTTGAATTACCCGCAATGTTGGCGCCGCCGGGGGCAATGCCGTTAGCGACACTGAAACTACCACCCAACGTTCCTAAATCTTGCGGATTGTCGACATCAGCCGGCCGGGCCGATGCCGTTGAGCCAAGCGCCATAACTAGCAAAGTTATGAACGCTGACTTACTCAGTCTCATGTTTCCTCCTTCTGGGAACTTTTGTGCAACACGGTCTGTCGGAAACCGCAGAAGGAGATTACTATTCAGAGGTGAAGGGGCTGTGAGAATTACGTGACCACCTGATTACAGTCGTTGTGGGTCAATTTGACGGCGTTGGGATTCGCTGGAACGTGAGTTAGTTTGCTCCATGCACGGGAAATTTGCTTTTAGTGCGAAGAGCATACAAACCTTTCGCGCAGTTGCGCATTTCGCCAGGATTACAACCCACAAGGAAATCTCATCCAAAACCGCCGAGGCGGAAGCCGCGAACAGCCCTAACCGTCAACGATGAACATCCGGGATTAGACTTGAAGAAGACGCAGTGAACCAGCGTCAAAGCGTCACCTATGTTTTTCGTTAGCTGTATTGCCGGTTGACGCAAATGGGTTTTTTCTCTCCCTGGTTTTTGGCCGCAATGGCCGCTGTCGGATTGCCGCTCTGGCTGCATCTACTACGCCAATATAAGCGCACCCCTCAGCCATTCAGCTCTCTCATGTTCTTCGAGCGCAGAGTGCAGAGCTCTGTCAAACACAGGCGATTGCGGTACTTGCTGTTGCTCGCCTTACGCGTTTCGTTGCTTGTGCTGCTTGCGCTCGCTTTCGCGAATCCATTCGTGAACCGCACGGCGACAGTAGCAAGCCGGCGGAAATTAGAGGTGATTGCGATCGACCGGTCCTTCAGTATGAGGACTGGAAATCGCATGCAGCAAGCCAAGTTGGAGGCGCAACGAATACTCAACGGTTTGCCGGGCCAGGAATTAGTGCAGGTGATGGCCATAGACTCGCGTGTTGAAAATCTGACGCAGCCCGAAATGGACAAGACGATTTTGAGTTCCGCTATCGAATCGATTCAGCCAACCGACCGCGCGAGCTCGGTAGGCGAGTTCGTACGCGCTCTGCGAGCGATGGATCAAAGCAGCGGCATGCGCCTCCAGGTTCATTTCGTGAGCGATATGCAGAAGACCTCGATGCCCGCTGATTTTCACGATCTCCGGCTGGGCGCTCACACTGCTCTCGAGCTTCATCGGGTGGGAGAGCGGAACCAGCCGAATTGGGCGGTAGAGAGCGTAAACGCTCCCGCACACGTCTACGATCCGAAACAGACGCGGCTAACCGCCACGGTTGCAGGATGGCAGACGCCGCGCATTTCGCGGAAGCTTTCACTGCTGATCGATGGCCGAGCGATTGCCTCGAAAAACGTCGATGTTCCGGCAAATGGCCGAGTGCAAGCCGAGTTCTTGGCGCTCAATGTTCCCTACGGAGCCCACAAAGGCGAAATCCGAATCGAGCCGCAAGACGATTTGCCGGATGACGATTCGTTTCCATTCTCAATGGAACGCACGGATCCGCGGAAAGTTTTGTTCCTGTATGCGGGTGGCCGCGAGCACGAGGTGTTCTATTACAAAGCGGCGATGGACTCCGCTCCGAACACCGGTTTGACGGTTCAAGCCGCTCCGTTGGAGCAAGCCGCGAGCGAGGATTTCTCGAAATACGCGTTTGTCGTTCTGAGCGATCCGGGAGATTTGGATTCCGCAACCGCACGTGCTTTGTGCGCGTATGTGAGTAAAGGCGGAGCTGTGGTTATTGCGTTAGGCCCGAAGAGCATGCGAAGCGGACGAGTGCCGCTTTCGGGCGACCGGTTCACGGCCATGTATGAAACGCAAGCCGCTGGATTCGCCGATAACCAGGACCCGGCGCTCGCGGGCGCCGGACAACTGGAGAATGTTCAGTTCCCGGAGGCCGTGCGGCTTTCCGTGAAGCCGGGGGCGCGCGTCATTGCGAAGCTTTCGGGCGGATCGCCCCTGCTTGTAGAGGAATCCATGGGCGAGGGGCGGGTGCTGATTTTCGCTTCGACGCTCGACAATTCTACGAATGACTTCCCCCTACACACCTCATTCGTGCCTTTTGTCGCGCAAACAGGCCGGTACTTGGCCGGATCGGACGAGACGGCCTTGAGCGTGGTTGCAGGCACGCCGGTTGTTTTGCGGCGGACGCGGAAGGAAGGCGCGGCTGCGGATGTGATCGGACCCGGCGGTAGACACGAGTTGTCACTCCGAGAGGCCACCGAGGCCTTAAGTTTCGATTTAGGACAAAACGGCTTCTATGAAATACAGCGGGCGGATGGAAGGCGGCTGCTGATGGCGGTGCATGCCGATCGCCGCGAATCTGACTTGACGACTGTCCCGGATGAAACGCTCGTTTTGTGGCGTAATACTGGAAATGCGACCGGGAGGGATCCGGACCGGGAGGAATCGGCTGGAGAAAGGGATCAACAGACTCGCCCGTGGAGTCTTTGGCGCTATGTAATGATTCTCGTTCTCCTAACGGCGCTAATGGAATCGATTTTCGGCAGCCGATATCTGAAGCAAGAAAGGCAAACGGGATGACAGCCCTTGAACAACTCAACGCGTACTTGCGGCGGCTGCAATTGCGTCTTGGCTTATTCGCCGCATCGCGGGGAGTGGCGCTCATCGCGGCGCTTGCGCTTGTCTTGACTGTTCTGTTCGTATGGATCAGCAACCGTTATGAATTCACCCGCAGTGTCGTTTTTCCTCTCCGAGTTTTGGTTTTTCTAGCGCTCGCCGCGGCAATATCGTTTCTGCTGGCCATTCCTCTGCTGAAACTGAACAGACGCCGGACTACTCAGTCGGCGGAGCAGCGGGTGCCCGACTTTCAAGAACGGCTGCTCACGGTGGCGGAGCGGCCCGACGCAACGAATCCATTCACCGAACTCATCGCTGAAGACGCATTGCGTATTGCGCGCGAGCATCGACCTGAGCAATTCGTGGAAACGCGTTCGCTTTTTGGATTGCTGGGTTCGGGAGCTATTGCGGCGGGATTTCTTCTGTGGCTCATCATCGCGGGACCGGGGTATTGGGGCTATGGCGCTTCGCTGCTTTGGAGCGGAAGCGGGAGCGTTTCAAAGCGGCCGCTGTACGATATTGCAATCCAGCCGGGCAATAAAACGATACGGCGGAAATCCGATCAGGCGATTACGGCTCAGCTCCTCGGTTTTTCTGCGCGCAAGGTGATGCTGAAGGCCAGATATGGCGGCGCGCCGAAATGGGACGAAATCCCGATGCCGGCGAAGGCAGATGGAAATGGCTATCAATTCCTGTTTGCCGGGCTTTCTGATCCAGTTGAATACTATGTTCAGGCGGACAGCGCGCAATCCAAACACTACACCATCGGCGTCAAAGACCTTCCCGGCGTTAAGCGAGTTCGTGTGGCTCTCCACTTTCCGTCGAATCTGGGTTTAAAAGATGTAGTCGAAGATCCAGGCGGCGATATTCGGGCGGTTCAAGGGACTCAAGCGGACGTTTCTGTGCTGACTGATCGTCCACTGGAACACGGGTTGTTGGTTCTGGACGACGGTTCCAAGGTTGAGCTCGGTAAATCCGCGAAATCGGGCGATGGGAATTGGTCTACCGCCTTGCTCCCGATCAAAAAAGACGGGGCTTATCATGTTGCAGCGCTCGATTCTGGAGAAGCAATTCGAATTAGCGATGACTATTTCATCGAATCGCAGAAGGACGAGCCGCCTTCAGTTCGGATTTTGCGGCCGGGCGGCGACCCGCATGTGAGTCCGATAGAAGAAGTGCCGGTGACAGTCACGGCATCTGACGATTTCGGGTTGGAAAGTCTCGAGCTGCACTATTCGGTGAACGGTGGCCCTGAGCGGGTGATGCCGCTTCTCAAGACTAAGAACGCTAAAGAAGCGCAGGGAACGGCTACGCTCGCTTTTGAAAATTTCAAGACCGTGCCGGGAGATGTGGTCAGTTTCTACGCCAGCGCGCGCGATGCAACCAAGACGTCGCGCAGCGATATCGTTTTCGCTCAAACGGAGCCATTCGATTTCAAGTTCACGCAATCGCAGCAGGCCGGTGGAGGCATGGGATCGAGAGGCGGCGACGACGAGGACATCTCGGCTCGGCAGAAACAGATCATTGCCGCCACCTGGAACGAACTCAGAGACACCTCGAAGAGCAGGACTGCAGTCCAAGAAGATGCGCGCTTTCTCTCTGGTCTCGAAGCCAAGCTGAGCGATCAAGCGAAGACGATGGCGGACCGCATGGCGAGCCGCGAGCTCGACACCGCGAGCGTCGATTTTCAGGAACTGTCAAAAACGATGCAGCAGGCTTCTTCAGAGATGTCGCAAGCGGTGGACAGGCTCAGGCCTGCGCAATGGAACGACGCTCTTGCTCCGGAGGAAAGAGCGCTTCAGGCGCTTCTTCGCGTGGAAGCGAAGTTCCGGGACATACAAGTTGCTTTTGGCCCGCGCGACCGGGGCGGGGTGGGAAGCGGCGCGCAACGAGATTTAGCGCGGATGTTTGATCTCGAGCTGGATACGACCAAGAATCAGTACGAAACGGAACAATCCGCGTCGTCTCGCTCGGCCGATCAGCAGAAAGCTGTGGACGAGGCGCTCGAGCGCCTGAAGATGCTGGCGAAACGGCAGCAGGAGCTCGCTGCTCAGAACGCTCAGCAGCAGGCCTTCGAACAGAGGTGGCAAGAGGAGCAACTGCGGCGCGAAGCCGAAGAGCTGCGTCAGCAAATGCAGCAATTGTCTCAAAATTCGCAGAGCGGCGAGCAACAGAACGGCTCGCAATCGTCATCTTCTTCTCAATCGGCGAATCAGCGGGGAAGAATGGCAAACGGCGGCGGCACATCGCAATCCGCGCAGCAAAGCCAAGCGATGATGGAAGCAATGCGCCAAGCGCTTGGCGCATTGCAGCGCGCCGAAGACGAGATGCGCAAAGCTGTGAGCGATCGCGATCGAGGCGCTGAACAGCGGGCTTCAAATCAGCTTCGGGAAGCTGAAAAAGCCCTGAATGACGCGCTGCATCACCAGGCCGGCAACTCGGTGGCGGATTTAGCGCAACGCGCTCAACAAATTGCGGAGGCGCAACGCGAAGTTGCAAATCGTATGAAGGAGTTGTACGGCGAACGCGGATCGCACGGGCGCAATGAATCTTCGACAACTCTCGGCGGCGAAGGGGACATGCCGGAGATGGATGATCCGAACACGCCTCGGTTCGGTTACGGTTTTCGGCGCCGTTCCTGGCAACAAGAACTAGAACCTGCGCGCACGGCAACTCCTCAGGAGAAGGCGCTGGCGAGCGAGAAGGAAAAGCTGGCCCGGCAGCTGGAGCAGCTCGAGAGTGAAATACAGCAGCAAGAAAAGAGCATGGCGGGCGCCCAGCCGGAGACATCCTCTAAATTGCGGAAAGCGTTGTCGGATGCTGAACAGGCGGAGCTTGCGCTAAGAATGCAAAAGAATGCCGAATGGCTCCGCGAAGGTTACGGTGACCGGAACGTTGGCATGGAAGACAGCGTGACGGCGGGTCTGGAGCAGCTCAGCCGCAAATTGCGCGACGTACAACAAGCGTTGAAGTCCGGTGATCAAAGCCAAAATGGGAAAGACGACTTGCAGGCAGAAGCGTTATCGGACGTGCGGGCGCTTCGCGAAGAGTTGGAAAGGCGGACCGCAGAAGGCGCGGAATCTCAGCAGAGAGACCAACAGACCCGCAACGGTTCGTACAGTCCAGGCGGTGAGAGCAGCCCAAGCATAAGCGATCGCGGCATGCAGGATACTCTTCGGGAGTTGTATGGCTTGCGAACGCAAATCGATCCCAGAGATCGCGCGCTGCACGGATATATTGACGGTGCGTTGTGGAATCTGAGACATCTTACTGGGTCTACTCCAGGCGTGCTGGATGCGACTATCACCCGAGACACCGTCGCAAGTCTCGAAAAATTGGAATTGGAACTTAATAAGCGAGTTGGCCAGCAGCAATCTACGGGTGCTCGAACGGGAGCACCGGAACCCTCTCCGGAAAAGTATCGCGACGCGGTCGCGGAATATTTTAAGAAGCTTAGTAAGTGAGGGGCGCTCTGGGTCGATTTACCAAGCGATCTGGTCCGGGAAAAATTCGGAAACCAGATCTTCGTAATATGGCCGGATCTCTTTGAGCTTGAGGCGCTGTTGTCCCTTTGAATACAAGTCGAACTGGTTGAATTTGCGCACCCATTCGAACATTTCTTCATCGTGATCGTTCATGAGGTGCCGGTACGCGCCGTGTTTATGCGCCGGATAAAAGGAGTGATAGCGAAGCATGTATTGGGCCGGCTCAGGGAGATACTTTTGCGTCGCGGTGTAGATGTATTCGTCGTGACCCCAGGATAGATGTACCTGATTTAGCCCGCAATTCGGTTCATAAATGCCATAGGTTGTTTGATAATCGGCTATCTTACTGTCGGGGTTGTCTGCAAAGAACTCGGGAAAAACGATTTGATCCGAGTAAGCGCAACCAACCGGAAACGTATCGCCGACTACGGCCCATTGTGGTTCGCCGTAGAGGCAAAGCACTTTCCCGAGGTCATGGACGAAGCCGGTCAGGACGAACCAGTGCGGCTGGCCCTCTTTGCGAATGGCCTCTGAAGTCTGGAGTAAGTGTTCGATCTGCGTCAGGTCTGTATCCGGGTCGCTGTCGTCCACAAGCGTGTTCAGGTAATCCGCCATCTCCCATATGCTTTTTCTGCCGCGGGTGAGGCCGCAATACTCATTCTTTTTTGTAAGAACAAAA
>JAFASD010000447.1 GCA_019244945.1 Acidobacteriaceae bacterium
AGAGCGGCTGGTTGGGTCGGGTGGGGTTAGGCCCGTCCGGATTGGCGCGGCTGCCCAGACCTTTGCCGTTTGCGATCGCCATTTCATCACCAAGGACGCGAACTGCCGTGGGATACCAGCCCGTTGGAATAAATCCAAGCATCCGGCTGCGCGTTGCTGAAATATCGGATACTGCGATGGCATTCGCATCGGAGCAAGCTATATAAAGACGAGTCCCCCGCGAGTCGATCGTCAGCGCCGAAGGAGTCATTCCGAGCGGGTGCATCGGAGTCATCGAAACGTTGATGGATTCGAGCAGGCTGAATTGCCCATCCTGTGTGATGCCGAGCGAGTATACGTTATTTGTATTCGAGGCCGTCACAAACAGCCGCCCAACGTAGCTCGATTCGCCCGCGTCAGTGGGAGGAGGCTTGTTGATCCACAACATATCCGTTGGATGAGCGCCGATGCGCGTCTTCCCCAGCATTACGCCGCTGTTCGCGTCATATTGGTAGACCGCCGCATCCGCCCAACTGCTCACCACGACTTGCCGTCCATCCGGGGAAACGAGAATGCCGTATGGGCGGCGGCCGCACTTCCAGCGATCTATCAAACGCCCCGATTGCAAATTGATGACTGCAATGCTGTCGTTATACAGATCGGCTGCGTACAGGAGATGAGCGTCGGCCGAAACCGCAATATCGCCAATAAATGCCACTCCCTTCTGATTCAAATCGGGAACCGCCGCGAATTCGCGAGTGCGGGTCAATGCGCCGTTCTCCGTATTCAGCGAGAGCTCATAAATTTTCGCGCTGCTTCCTCCTCCGGCGTAAACCAGGTGATTCCTTGACGCAACTGTGAGGCCGAGCCAGCAGTCAGGCAACGGCGTTCTTCCGACTTCACGTTTTTGCTGAATATCGATTACGCTGATCGACGGCGGATTGTAACCGGCATTCATGATCAGCAGGTATTTACCGCCATCGGAAACCGCGCTGCGCATAGGAAACGTATCTACCGGGACTTGCTGCCCCGCGGGCCGAATCGTCCAACCGCTGTTCAACAGAAAGCCGCCATCCGCGAGCGGTCCCACGCGTTCTTGAGGAGCCTTCTGCGATACGCCTTCTTGGATGGTAAGAAGGCCCGCCAGCGCAACTACGAAACACGCAATAAATCTCATTCTGTGAACCTGTGAGCAATCGGAAAACGGCGTCCCACACCGAATGCCTTGGCCGTGATCCGCAGCCCGGGCGCCGCCTGCTGCCGCTTGTATTCGTTGCGGTCTACTTTGCGAACGATGTCGCGGACCAGAGTTGGCTGGATGTTCAATTTGGATGCGATTTCGGGCACGGATTCGTAATGCTCGATGTAGCCTTCGAGAATCGCGTCGAGCACATCATATTCAGGGAGACTGTCCGTATCCTTCTGGTCCGGACGCAGCTCCGCCGAAGGCGCTTTGGTAAGCGTGCTTTCAGGGATAGGGCCGGTAAGCCCTCTGCCTTCATAGCGCGCATTAGCAACGCGGGAGAGCCGGTATACCATCGTTTTCGGCACGTCGCTGATCACGGCGAGTCCGCCACACATGTCTCCATACAAAGTGCAATAGCCCACGGCAATTTCGCTTTTATTCCCGGTAGTCAGCACGAGAGAACCAAATTTATTCGACAAGGCCATCAGCGTGAGACCCCGAAGACGAGCTTGAAGATTCTCTTCCGTAGTGTCAGGATTGTAACCCGCAAATAATGGATTCAGTGTGCAGATCAGGGCGTCGTATCCGCACTTGATGGGAACCACCTCGAAGCGGATCCCTAAATGCTGCGCAAGCGACCTCGCATCGGCAAGGCTGTGTTCAGATGAGTACGGACCGGGCATGCCCACGCCCATGACGTTCTCTTTTCCTACCGCTTCGACCGCCAGAGCAGCCACGAGAGCTGAGTCGATGCCGCCACTCAATCCGACCAAAACGCTGCGAAACCCGCATTTTCGAATGTAGTCTCGCGTGCCCAGAACGAGCGCTTCAAAAACCGCTTCGTCTCCAGTGAGATGGTTCGTGTGGTCATCCCCATCGCCAGTTTCCGAATCGAAAACCACCAGGTCTTCCGCGAACGATTTTGCTTTCGCCGCCAGCTTGCCGCTTGCGGTCATGGCGAAGCTCGAGCCATCAAATACCAGTTGGTCGTTACCGCCCACCATATGCGAGTAGACCAGCGGTAAACCAAAGCGTTGCGTAGTGGCGTGGAAGATGGCTTCTCTCTGTCCGCGTTTGCCGATATTCCAGGGCGACGCGTTAATCGAGACGATCAACTCCGCCCCTTTCTGAACCAATTCCTCTATGGGGTCGCGAGAGTAGCGACGCCGCTCCCAGAATTGCTTATCGTTCCAGGCGTCTTCACAGATGGCAAGCGCGACTTTGACGCCCCGGATTGTACAGATATCCTGCGAAAGCGCAGGCTGAAAATAACGCGCCTCATCGAAAACGTCGTACGTCGGCAGCAGCATCTTCGACTGCTTGAAGACGAGTCGCCCATTTTCGATCACAGCGGCCGCATTTTGCGCCCGAACAGGCGAATTCTCAGGCGCTCGCCCCACATAACCGACAATCAGGGTCACGCCGAAATTCGCCGATTCCTTGACGATGCTCTGCAAAGCGGCTTCCGTGCGATCGAGAAACGAGTGTTTCTCAACAAGATCTCTCGGCGGATATCCTGTGAGAGCCAGTTCCGGAAAAGCCACTACCTCCGCGCCGGCCCGTTCACCCTGGCGCGCGAAATCGATAATTTTCGCGGTGTTCGCGTCCAGATCGCCAACCGTATTATTGATCTGGGCTAAAGCAATACGCATGAGAAATCCCATTGTATCGGCGCGAGTTGGTTTCCATGCCGGCGGCAAGGAGTAGAGCCGATGCAATCAGGGAGTCTCGCGAACGCCGACCCAATCCAAGGCGCCTTTTCGGTCCGCGAACGCTCGCATGCTGGTAGGTCTGCCTTCTCGGAATGTGTAAACGTCAGCCAACCGGATCTCGTGCCACTCGTCATTACCCTTCGTCCGTATTCGAGCGTGAACAAAGACGACAACACGATTTCCCGTCACAATGAACTTCTCGGGTTCGCTTCGACCTTCCGCCCAGCCAGCTCGCGATTGGGTCAGATACTGGGAAACGCCTGCGCGTCCATGATAAGTTCCGCCGCCCGGGAAAGACGCTGGTTCCGTCCATTCGATAGCTGGATCAAGCTCTGCGACTGCGTCTGCAATATCGCCTCGATTGAACGCGTCGTAAGCATTCCTGAGAAGCCTAATTGCCTGATCCCGCTGCTCAGTTGTATCCAAAGCGCTGCTCTTGTGCCAGCCGCAGTTTAAGGCCAGAATCCCTACGAGAACCATAACAGCAGCCGTGATGGTATCTCGTTTGCGGCCCACAGCCCGATTTTAGCTGCGGCGTGACAAGCAGTACTGTTCGATTTCCGGGGAGATGCCGAAGCGCGCTTGCGCCAGGCCCTTACTGATGATTCCGGAATAGAATGCAAATTCTGACAGCTCTGAAAAATCGCCTGCCGCTTGCGCGAAACGCGAAAACATTGTATGTTGTCTATGACAACACAGATTCAGGCTCACGATGCCCCTTGTCGATCAAGTGCGTAGTTTCAATCGGTTCTACACCCGAGAGATTGGGTTGTTGGCCGAACACCTCCCGCAAAGCGAACTCACCCTGGCGGAGGCAAGAGTACTGTACGAGCTCGCGCACTCCCGAGAGCAGACAGCAGCGGATATCGTCCGCAGTCTCGGCATGGACAAGGCTCACGTCAGCCGCATTGTTGCCCGCTTTCGCGACGCTGGATTGCTGAAAAGTCGGGTCAGCCCAGAGCACGGCAAACACACGCTATTGACGCTCACTGCCGTCGGTAGGAGAGCATTCAAGCGGTTGAACGATGGAACACAATCGCAGATCAAGGCACTCCTCGACCCACTGACGTCGCACAACCAGCGCCGCCTAGCGAAAAACATGCGGGAAATCCAGGCGCTCCTTCAGGCAAAGCCGTTGTCAGCAGAAAATGTGCAGTTTCGCCCGCTGCGAGTCGGCGATCTCGGATGGATCACTCATCGCCAGGCGGTGCTCTACAATCACGAATACGGGTGGGATTGGAGATACGAGGGGCTAGTAGCTCAGATCCTCGGGAACTTTGCTGCGCACTTCGACGCCATGCGCGAAGATGCTTGGATCGCAGAACTGGAACATCAGGTTGTTGGCTCAGTTTTTCTCATGAAAACGGGCGACCCGGGAGTAGCAAAGCTGAGGTTACTTTATGTAGACGCATGGGCCAGGGGTTTGGGCATCGGCTCGCGCTTGGTCCAAATGTGCATCGACCGAGCGCGAGAATTTGGATACCGCAAACTCGCGCTCTGGACCAACGATGTCCTGGTATCCGCCCGCAAAATCTATGAGGCAGCCGGTTTCATACTTCAAGAGGAGAATCGGCACCAGTCATTCGGGAAGGACCTGCTTGGTCAGACCTGGGTTCTCGATCTCGGAACATAGTTTCCCAATTTCCGGATATCGTTTGATCGAGGCACAACCCCAAGAAACGCCCTCCGGTTGGGTCGGGTTCACGTAGGGCTATCGCCGAATCCATCACCTGGAAGACCTATTCCTCGTGTTAGACTCCCCGCAATGCCCATTGGCGGATCAAAGGCAAGGCTGGGCAAACTCACCCGCACATCCGGGTACTCCTCCGTCGACACCTGGATCCACGAGATGCCCAAATCGAAGCGCAGAATCACGTGGGTCGGCTACCTGCTCCAGGGTTACGCAATTTACTGCCTTTGGACGCGGTCTCTAGTTTGGCCCTTGATGTGGCCTAACGAAATCCTGGTTTTTATCCTCGCCCTTGTCATGTACTGGATAGGGGGCAACATGATGAACCGGATGCTGACCTCGGAATTGGTCCGCAAGACCCAGCTCGAGGCAGACCAGGTTGCCGCGCGCCAGATCCAGCAAACGCTCACCTCGGCAAAAGTCGACGACATGCCTGGCTATCAAGTGGAGACCTTCTACAAGCCCCTGCGTGAGGTCGGCGGCGACTACTTCGATGTTATCGAGGTTGGGGACGAGCGGACGCTTGTCGCAATTGCGGATGTGTCGGGGAAAGGCATGCCGGCGGCGCTACTGGCGGCCAATATACAGGCTCTGGTCAGAAGTAACGCAGCTATGAGTGCAGATCCTCTGGTGTTGACCCGGCAAATAAACAGACATCTCAGCCGATATACCCCAACCAACCGTTTTGCCACCGCCGCATTTCTCGTATTGGATCGCGAGACGGGAACTTTGATCTATGTAAACGCCGGCCACGACGCCCCTATTCTTTTCGGTGCAGGAACTGTAACAATGCTTAAAGCGACGGGCATGCCTCTTGGTCTGTTTTCCGAGGCGACCTACACAGCCGAAACAGCATTTCTTCCTCCTGGCGGTAGGCTGCTTCTTTTCACCGACGGCCTTCCCGACTCGATTCCCGGGGAAGATGCCGAAGCGCGCTTGCAACACGCCCTTGCTGATGATTCCGGGAACACAATGCAAATTCTGAAATCCTTGATCGACCCCCACTTCAATGAAGATGATGTGACCGTGTTGCTTGTGAAAAGAAATTCACTTTACCGGGTCACGTCCACAACACAGAAGCGGTTCCCTTACGGATCGGCAAGAATCAGGTAGTCCGCATTCGCCGGGCGCTTGCTTCCGATGCACTTCAGTGGCCCAGATCTATCAACCTCCGCACTTCCTCCGCACAAAATCGTCGCTGCTTTCCTCACGTGAAACGTAGTCCAGCGCTGCTGCCCAAAACTCGGCTTGGCGCTGCAAATTATCGACACGGAGAACGATTGATCCGACTCGCACCTTCCCCAAAACTGGCCTCCTTTCGCCGTTTCCTCACAGTCCGTGAGATAGCATCATCGACATCATATGCACAGCGCAAATATCGAGGCTCAAGTGAATAGCCGAGAACACATT
Organism: Acidobacteriaceae bacterium; assembly: GCA_019244945.1. Lineage (GTDB taxonomy): Bacteria > Acidobacteriota > Terriglobia > Bryobacterales > Bryobacteraceae > Bog-105. The sequence goes on from JAFASD010000447.1 coordinate 5,978, forward strand.
GCGCCGTTTCTGGGTTCATGGGATTTAGTCTCCTTCGAGCATGTGCTGCCTTCGGGCGAAGCATCGAAGCCATTCGGGAATTCGCCTGTAGGTCTGCTCATCTATCAGGCCGAGGGTCGTATGTCGGCGCAGCTTTCTACAGGTAGTCCCACAGCATTATCCAGCGATGATTCACTCCAGGCGAGCGTGGAAGAAGCAGCTGCCGCTTGGCGGACGTATTTCGGTTACTGGGGCGGCTTCAAAGTCTATCCCGAGGAGGGCGTCGTAGCCCACCGCGTTCAAGGCAGTTCGTTCCCTAATTGGATCGGCACGGAGCAGGCTCGTCATTTCCGTTTCGATGGACCGAACCGGCTGATTCTCGAAACTGAATCCGCTTGCGGGCGCTACACCCTTATGTGGCAAAGAACGTCCACGTAGAAGGCCGATTACGGCAAAAAAACCAACCGCACGCCTTGTTCGGCCGAATTCCAGAGCGCTTCCACATCTCTCAACGGAAGGGTTTGATATCGATCTTCACTTGTGATTTCTCCGCGAACTGAAAGAAATCCGCAACCGCCTTAAAGAGTTCGTCGATGGATGCACTCCCGAACCCACTGCCAAGCAGTTCCACAGCCGAGCCGCGTAGAATGGCAGCCGGAAGTTGGATGGTTTGGCCCGCAGTGTCGCCGACCTGGACGAATCGGACGCGCGACACAGATCGCTGCGGCCTGGATTTTGCTATCGCCTGCAGCGTGGCTTCCGCTGGCAAGCCCCAAACATAGTCAAGCACTACATCGATTCCTGCGTTCGTCCATTCGTTATGGATCGAAGACATAAGCGACTCGCGCTCCTGACCGAGCGGCACAATAGCATCGGCCCCCAATTCCGCAACGCGCTCCAATGCTTTCCGATTCCGGCCGGCAGCCACGACCCGTCGAGCACCCAAATGCTTCGCGATCTGTATCGCAAGTTGACCGGCAACTCCTGTCGCGCCCAGAACAAGCAGATTCTCTCCAGTTATAAATCCGGCACGTTTCGTGAGTGCGACCCAGGACGACGTGCCTGGGTTTGCGATGGCCGCAGCAGTCGCGGAGTCGAGCCCCTTGGGTACCTCGATGTACATGCTGCGCGCGGTTACGGTACGTTCGCATAAAGTGCCAAACGGAGCCCGCCACATGCCGAAATAAACTCGCGTACCGTCCTCCAGCCGTGCCACCCCATCCACGCCGGGAATGAAGGGCAGCGCTGCGGTGCTGCGGTAATGCGACCCGCTCGCAAGCGCTTTCACAACCGGGTGCAGTCCTGCGGCAATAAGGTCGAGAAGAACTTCGGCTTCAACCGCGACTGGCTCGGCGAAAGTTGCATACCGCGGCGGCGCTTCGAAAGAATGGACCACAGCAGCATTCATAAAAACAAATTAGCTCTCGACCACTACTCGCAGTTAGTTTAATCCTGCTGTTCTAACCACGATGTTACGATTTAGTGGTGTTTGGTTCAGGAAACAGCAAGCGCGAAGAACTTACGCGCGAGCAGAAGGCCTTTTGGGATGAGAACGGATACCTGATTTTGGCTTCGTTCTTCGAACCAACGGAAGTGGATGCCGTAAATGCCATTGTCGATCGGCGCATGGCCGACCCAAGCTCCTTTGGACAAGCTACTGTCGATCCTCTTCACGGGCAATACGCCGGCCAACGCTTCCGGGGGGCAGAAGCGCCGCGCGAGATTTTTCAGGGACCGATCAAAATCAACGATTTATTTCTAGACGAACCCGAGGTCCTGAATTTTGCGCTGAGTGAGCGCCTCACAAGGATCTTATCGGGTCTGCTGGACGGTGCGCCGCTCGTTTGCAATTCACTGAATTTCATTTGGGGCAGCGGGCAGCCGGACCACGTGGATAGCTGGTTCATGCCGCCACCCGTGCCCACCCAGCCGGCAAAGAGGAGCTTTTGGGGGCGCGTCAAAGCGCCAGAATCTCCGCAATTCAACGATCGCCTGGCGGTGAGTTCCATCTGTCTCGAAGATGTGCATCCGGACGCGGGACCCCTTGTTTACTATCCCGGCAGCCACAAAATTCCGCCCTTCCGGTTTTCTCACGGCGGCTTCGCCGCATTGCAGGACGGTACATCGAAATCGTCAGATTACGTCCACGCAGAAATGCAGAAAGCGGGCCTGCGACGGGAGGAGTTCCTAGGCAAGGCAGGCGATGTTTTCCTTTGGCATGGGCAACTCGTGCACGGCGGGTCGGCAATCAAGGATCCAACCCGCACGCGCAAAACATTGGTCACGCACTATTGGCGTGCCGCCGATGTGCAACCTGGGAAAGCGGTCAAAGTACACGAGACCGGCTATTACGAGAAGCGCGGCCATCAAGCACTGAAAGAATAAAGCGGCACTCATCCGCGGACATCGGCGTTAATCAGCGGCTACTTTGGGTAGTGGGTCAGTCCGTATCTGGTGAACCGGCGGACACGGCTGCTTGCGCGTAGCGAACAATTCGGCAATGTTTGGATATTTGTCGGCGAGATAGGGGCAGCGGCGGCACATCTCTGGAGGATCGTGTTGCAGGATTCGCCCTCGAAGCTCCATGAATTTCGAATTAAGCCAAATCTGGTCAATTGGCGTTTCCCCCGAGACTTGCCCATAGGGCGCCTCCCCATGAGCATGGGGACAAGGTAGTATGTGTCCGCCCGGGCCCATTGATATATGAAAGAAGGGGAATGGGCAATAGGGGGTCGGCACAAAGGGTGTTCTTGAGCCCACTTCGCGCGCGTCACTGCCGGCGGTTCCTCGACTCCTTTTGAGCAAACGGGAAGCGTGTAACAACGGCGCTTTCAGAAGTTGCAGGCGGGATTTTTTCGCGTTGAAAAACTCTGGTCTCGTTTGAACTTCAAGGCCCAACTTGGCAGCTCTTTTTAGCGCTGCCCTAAGACACTTGTCAGAAAGCGCTCTTTCAAGTTGCAAACTCTCCTGCTCCATATTGAGCCCTTCGAATGAGACGAGATGCCGGAAGGCCAACTGCTGGACCCCCAGTTGTGCGGCCAATTTCACCAGGTCTGGCAGCTCATGAATGTTGCGCTTCATCAGAACGAAGTCGAACCGCACGCGAGGGGTCGCACTCTGCATCGCGTCTCGCCGCGCGATAAACCGCTTCACGTTGTGAATTAAATGGTCGAAATCTCCGTCGCGGCGAATGGCATTGTAGGTAGCGGCCGTAGCGCCGTCGATTGAGATGCACAGTTGAGTGACGCCGTACTGGATAATTGCGTCAATCTTGCTGTCGTTGAGTAACAGGCCGTTCGTGAAGAAATTTACGTTTGGAACTTTATACCCAGACGCCAGCCGTAAGATTTCGACGAAGTGTGGTGACATCAGAGGCTCGTTTCCCAAGGACAGGCTAAGGTGATACGCATGAGGCAGCATTCGAGAAGCAACGAATGCGAAGTCATCCGGGCTGAGGTGTACGGTTCTCGCGCGTCGCGTAGATTCGAAGCTATGGAAGCACATTATGCATCGGATATTGCACCGATTAACGATGTCCATTTCAAGATGCAGGAACCGTCGACCGCGCGAATAAAGGCCCAGCGGAGCGCACAAATCGTAAAACTCATCCAGTGACTGGCATTCCATCAGACCCTCGGGTAACGACATAATAGGCGAGGCTAGCACATACCGTCCTCTTAAGGTGGACGTCCTCGTCCGCGCCGGGCGACCCGTCGAGCACGATGATGAGATCCGCCATACGCACGGTCGAAAAACGATGTGACACCAGAATTGTAATTCGCCCGTTACCATCGGCGCCCGCGAACCAATCACAAGTCTCAAAACCTTTCTGCACCGCTCACTCTGCTGCCGCCATTAGGTTGCATCTCAGCGACTTACATCGGCAATCCCCAGCCCAGCCCGCCCTCCACCACTCCCTGCCAATCCGCTCGACGGCCTTACTCTTAGGCAGATTCCCATGTCAACCGAAAAACAAATTGCAGCCAATCAAGCTAACTCCCAGCACAGTACCGGCCCCAAAACCGAAGAAGGCAAGGCCGCTTCCTGCCTCAACAATTTCCGCTGGGGTTTTTGCGGCGCATTCAACGTTCTTCCAGCCGAAAACGCGGAAGTATACGAGAATCTGCTGCTCAGTCTGCGCCTCGAACATAAACCCTCCACGCCCACTGAAGCCATACTGGTCGAGAAAATGGCGCAGCACCACTGGCTCAGCCAGCGCGCCATGACTCTGCAAAACATTCTTCTAAAAGACGCTCTTCTGACTCCCGAAAATGAAAAGCAGTTCCAGCTCTTTCTGCGCTATCAAACCACCAACGATCGCGCCTTCCACAAATGCCTCAACGATCTCCTAAAGCTCAGAGCCGAACAGAGAAAAGCCCAAATTGGCTTCGAATCGCAGAAGCTGAAACAGGAGGACCACGCCCGCAAGCTCTCTATCGAAAAACGCAAACAGGACGTGCACAAAATGGACATTTTGCTCGCCGAAGCCAAAGCCGACCACCAACTCATGCTCAATTCTCAGTTAGAATTCGCCCAGAAAAAGCAAATGGCCGCGTAAAACTGACTTTATCTGGGTTGATCCGCGTTCATCAGCGGCTACTCTGGTCAAGAGCTCAGTTTGTGTCTGCGGGCGATCACTTCGGCGCGTTGCCGACTTCTCGCACATCTGGATTGCTTCCAGATGTGCGAGCATAAGCGGATTGAGAACAAGGAGCATTTGAAATGCACTGCCGCAGCTTCGCAGTAGCCATTGCAAGCACATCGGTCATGACCTTGGCATTGGCCCAGAGCACCGCGTTCCCTGGAAAGACCGAAGGCGACTACGTGGTCAGGGATTTTCGTTTTCGCAACGGCGAGATCTTGCCAGAGTTGCGGCTCCACTACGTCACTTTGGGCACGGCGCATCGAAATTCATCTGGCGAGATCGACAATGCTGTCCTGCTGTTGCATAGCAGCGGCGGCCAAACGGCTGAATTGTTCGTGCCCTCCTTCACCCCAATATATGGTGCCGGCCAGCCATTGGACCTGACCAAGTTTTACGTGATTATTCCCGACTCTATTGGGCACGGGAAATCCAGCAAACCCAGCGACGGCATGCGAGCGCACTTCCCACATTAC
>JAFASD010000486.1 GCA_019244945.1 Acidobacteriaceae bacterium
CCACTTCCTCCTCGGAGAAATCGCCATCTACCGGGGCCGTATCGACGACGCCGTCCAGGACCTTGGCAAAGAGCTCGACCTCAATCCTAATTTCTCCATGGCCTGGTACCGCCTCGGCGATGCCTACACGCGTCAACAAAAATGGGATTCGGCCATTCCCCATCTGCAGCGCGCCGTCTGGCTCAATCCCGACTTCAGCGGCCCCTATATCCTTCTGGGCAAGTGCTATTTCAAAACCGGAAATCTATCCAATGCGGAAGGTATCCTGCGGCGCGCGCTTCTGCTAGACCCACGCAATCACGAGGCGACCTACCTCCTCGGCCAAACTCTCATGGCCGAGGGCAAGAAGGATGAAGCGCAGGCGGTTCTCGAAAAATTGAGGTCGCCCCAGCCGCAGCCATGAGGGCCGCGCTATTCGCGCTGGCAGTATCGGCTGCCGTGCATGCCGCGCCGTCCAATACGGCCTGCTCCAGTTGCCACCCGGCGGAAACCAAGCTGCACGAACGCACCAGAATGGCACATGCGATGCTCCCCGCGCTCGCCAGTCCCTTCGGCCAGAACTTGCCGGACCAGCCTCTGCACGAATCCAGCAACGGATATTCCTTCGTCTACCGCCGGCTGCAAAACGGCGTCGGCGTCACTGCGCTACGTGGCGAAACCCGGGTAGACGGACTGATCGAGTGGGTCCTCGGCGCCGGCGCGCAAGGCGAGACGCCCCTGGTCCGCACCGGTGAAGACACCCTCGAATCCCGCGTGAGCTATTTCCCGCAACTCCATCAATACGGAATAACAGTCGGTCAAGACGCCGGCGTTTCTCCCAACGCCCAGGCAGCCCTCGGCAGGAAGCAGAAGCCTCACGATCTCGAGAGTTGCCTCGCCTGCCACTCAACCGCGCTCACACCCGATCTGCAGCCGCTCATCCTCGGAGTGCAATGCGAACGGTGTCATCCCGGCGCGGAAGAGCACGCTCGCGGAACCGGTAAACCGCCCCTCAATCCCGGCAAACTCACCGCGCCGGACCAAGTCCGCTTCTGCGGCGCCTGCCATCGCGTCAAGCCGCCGGTCGACGACGCCCAATTAGAGAACCTTCGCTTTCAACCCCTCCGCCTAATGAAGAGCCGCTGTTTCGAGTCTGGAAAGCTCGCCTGCACCACCTGCCACCCCGCTCATTCTGACGCCCGCCGCAACGATCCGGACTTCTACAATGAAAAATGTCACGCCTGCCACGACGCCCAAACCCTCCACACCGATCAGCGAAAGACGGGAGACTGCATCGGCTGCCACATGCCCTACGTACAACTCCACCCCGCCCTAAAATTCACCGATCACTTCATCCGAACCGTAAAACCAGGCGACCTCCCCCAATCCATCCTCCGGCAACGCGGCTGACGCTCTAGGGATCGACCGGGCACATATGATGACGAATGGACATCACGCTTTCGCCCTGATTGCTTACGGGACTTTAGCAAGTCCGCAATGGCTCCTGTGGGCTCCGCTGGCTACGGCCTACCTTCATGTCTTTGAGGAGTTCGTATGGCCGGGTGGTTTTCCCCGCTGGTATCGGGTGTATCGGGGCAACGCCAAGAGCGTGACTGGACGCTTTCTCGTGATCATAAACACGGGCCTTTTGGTCACCTTATTGGAAGGTGCTATGGCTGGAAACAATCCATTCGGTGTGGTTTTGTTGCTCACGCTCTCCGGAATCCTGTTTTCCAATGGCTGCTGGCATTTGTGGGCCAGCTACAACAGCCGCGCATATTCGCCCGGCACAATCACCGGTACGTTGCTGTATCTGCCCTTGCCATTGTTCGAATACTGGGGCTGGATCCGCGTGGGTCGAATCTCGCTATGGGCCGCAGCGGCCGCCTTTTTAATCGGCGTCTCATATCCGCTGTGGTCCGCGCTGTATCATAGGCGGCCAACAAACGCGCCGGACTCAATCGGGTGAGTCGTCGCTAGCCCGGAAAGTGAGTGCATAAAAAGGCTCCGGCAGAAAGCCCAAAAACAATACAGATTCTAGATGTTTGGCGTGAAGTCCGGTTTTAAAGACGCTTTATCGTTCGATCTTTGAAGTTTTTGCGTAGGCCCTACTGAAGCTGAAATGCGGCAGAACGGGAAAATGATTATCTGAATGGCTGATGAAAAGAAACTCGGCACTCCTGGCAGGAAGCACGAGCTCGACCCCATCGTCGCTCACTGCTTATCAAATGCTTACGGCAGAGCCGGAGGGCCGATCTTTCTGCGGTCCTCGATGAGCTGGGTACGCCCTGGATTCGAGGTTACAGGCCGAAAAAGGAATTATCAGAACGCGGTCTTCGATGTCCAATCCATCCTCCGCCAATGCCGCTGCCGCCTAGGATTGAACAACGGCACGCAGCGGCCCTTTCATCTCTGCAAGGTTTAACCTAATCACTAGGGGCCATGGACCTCACTGTTGTGATACCCGACGATCTTGCTGGCCGTCTAAGCGCATCGGGCGTCGACCTGTCACGCCGGGCGCTGGAAGCGTTCGCGCTTGAGGAATATAAGAATGAACGCGTATCCAAGGGAGAGTTACGTCGCTTGCTGGGAATCCAGAGCCGCTATGAACTCGATGGGTTTCTGAAGGCTCATGGAATCTGGAACGAATACAGCATCGAGGATTTTCAGCGCGAGCAGGAAGCGCTTGATCGTCTAGGCGTCTGAAGAGTGCAGCTCGTCATTGCGGATACTGGACCAATTAACTATTTGGTCCTGATCGGCCATATCGAGGTACTTCCCGTTCTCTTCCGAAAAATCATTCTTCCATCGACCGTCCGGGACGAGCTGGCGGCAGCCCCACTCCCGGTGAAAAATTGGATTGCCAAGCCGCCGGAGTGGATCGATATTCGCGAAAGCCTCCATGCGTATCACCCCGCGATGGAGCACCTGGATGAAGGCGAAAGGGATGCTGTCGCTTTGGCCGTTGCGCTTCACGCCGACTTACTGTTAATGGATGATCGTGAAGGCGTTCTTGCGGCACGGAGGGAGGGCTTTGAAGTAATTGGAACTTTGGGTGTCATCGCGCGCGCCGCAAAGCGCAATCTTCTGAATCCCTCACAGGCATTCGATAGATTGAAACAAACGAATTTCCGGTATCGCCAGGAGACAATCGATATGCTGCTGAACGAACTTGGCATTCTCCGCCAACGCGGCTGACGCTCTAAGGGACGACCCAGCCCATATGATGGATATATGGAGATCACGCTCTCGCTCGAAGACGACTTGGTTAAACAACTGCGCAAAATTGCTGTTGAGCGGGACACGACTATGAAGGCCCTTGTGCAGAGTTATCTGCAGGAATTGGCCGCTGAGAACGTGACGTCCGGCGGTAAACGCCGAGAGCGGGATGCCCTAGATCGCACGTTCAAGCGCTTTCAGCTGAAAATTGGCAAGAAAACGTGGACCCGTGCAGATCTTCATGCCCGCTCCTGAATTCCTCGACACCAACGTTCTCGTTTATGCATACGATTCAAGTAGCCGGAGGAAGCAGCCGGTCGCGCAGCGCTCACTTCGCGCAGCCTTGGCTGGTCACTCGGTAATTTCGGCTCAGGTCCTGGCCGAGTTTGCAGCGACTCTTCTTCACAAGGTTTCGCCAGCAATCGCTCCAAGCGATCTTGTTTCCATACTGAATGCCCTTGAACCCGTCAAGGTTCTCGCTCCTGATGCCGGAGTGATTCGGCGAGCGGTAGAGGCCCGAGCGACTTACGGCATTCACTTCTACGACGGCATGATCGTCGCAGCCGCCGAGAAGGCAGGCTGTAAGCGAATTTGGTCGGAAGATTTCAACTCTGGTCAGAAGTATTTCGGGGTCATCGTGGAAAATCCTTTTCCATAGCCCGTCCCGACCTTATCGACGGGATTGACCCAATCCGTGCGACCGTTCACGCGTTCTTCACTTCTGTCTAAACCATTCGAGTCCGCCGCATCAACCGGAAGAACCCGCTAATCACAGCCGCGATCCCAATGACAACAGCAACCGCAATCCCACACAAGATGAGAGTCGTCCGGGCATGCCCGGGAAAGGAGCGCGTCCCTTCTTGCATCCTTGCGATCCGCGGATATGAGGCGTCGTAAATAATATTTACGCTCTGTCCCTCTTTCAGGTTCGGAACGCTCCCCGCGTCCACTTTGTCGATCGCGATCACAGGCGTATCCATTCCCGGCGGAACGAACTTGAGTCGCACAATCTGATAAGGGTGTGAGAGATCGATACTTTTCGTCGTGTTCGCGCCGCCTCCTATTGTCGTAATGGTCCGGAAGCTGTCGACGGTAGCGACGGCCGAAACCGGCTTCTGGGGCTCCGGTTCGACCCGTGGCAGCATCAGGTAAGCAAAAGACAAACAGAGCCACGGCAGCAGAAGCCACGCAGCAATCCGAATTCGCAAAACCCGCCAAATAAATAGAATCGCGAGCAGACTGATCACCACCCAAACCAGGCGCACACTCGCTGCATTCACGCTGATCGATGCCATCGTCGAACAAGGCGACAGACGAGTCGCTGGAAGAAACGGCTGTTGCAGGAGACTCGCGAAATAGTAAACCACCACCGGATTACCCGGGTGAAGGGAATCGTATGTTTTCTCATCCACGTCGCAGCCCGCGCGATGCTGAACAGGTTGGCCCGGAATCGAATATGTTGCGACTACTTCAAAGCTCCGGAACCACTGGTCGTACTCGATACGCACGGTCTCGAGTTTCTCAGTAATCACGCCGGACGCCCGCGCCCCGTGGCTCACCAGGTACATCGGCCAACCGACAATTGCGCCGATCACCAGGAGCAGACCAAGGAATGCACCCAACCCCGAACAACCGCCGCGCGCCCTTCTCGTCCCCGTCCGCTTCATTCCTCTCATGATCTATCCATGACCAGCCTTCACGTAACAATGTGCCCGGCACATACCGGCGTCCTCGCCCGGCTGCTCCGAACGCAGACAAATTTCAGATACAGGACACTAGCAATACCATTTAAGCTGAACTTCTGACCACACCTCGCCGCCATTTGTATGACCCTTACCCAAAACGAAAAGGCAGCCCGCTTCCGAGCCCTCCACGACGCTTCCGCTACATTCGTCATCCCGAATCCGTGGGATGTCGCATCCGCGCGCATCCTCGCCGGTCTCGGCTTCGAAGCGCTAGCCACCTCGAGCGCTGCATCGGCCTGTGCCGTCGGGAAAAAGGACGGCGCGCTCACGCGAGAAGAGGCGCTTGCGCACGCTCGCTTGATCGTCGACGCGACAGATCTGCCGGTCTCCGCAGATCTGGAAAATGGTTTTGGGGATCAGCCCGAACTCGTGGCGGAAAACATCCGGCTCGCGGCCCATGTGGGACTCGTCGGATGCACCATTGAGGACGCCACCGGCAACCAGCACCATCCTCTTTATGAAATGGATCTGGCCGTCGAACGCATCGCCGCAGCCGCGCAGGCAGCGCGCGCCCTCCCATTCCCGTTCATCCTCACCGCCCGCGCTCACAATTTCCTCTTTCCCAACGCAACCCTCGACGACACCATCGCTCGCCTCCGCGCATTTGAAAAAGCAGGCGCCGACGTGCTCTTTGCCCCCGGCCTGCCCGACCTGCCTGCCGTCCGCGCGGTCTGCGCAGCCCTGTCCAAGCCCGTCAATTTCATGGTAGGCATCACAGGTAAATCGTTTTCAATCCCGGAACTCGCAGCAGCCGGAGTTCGGCGTATCAGCCTGGCGACCTCCCTCTATCGCGCAGCAATGGCCGGTTTCCTCGAGGCCGCGCGTGAGGTGAAAGATACGGGCGGCTTCACTTTCCTCGAGCACTGCCCCAGCACCGCCGAACTGCATCAACTGATGCGCGATTGATGGCACGCTGAGCACGCAAACCAGCGGGCCGCTGTTATCCCATCAGATACCTTCGTTGTAAAGGAAACCACGATGAAACCTGCCAAGAAAGAGACCCGGAAATCCGGCAACAGAACTCCCACTCCCGCCACCGCAAAGAAGCCCGGGGGATTCACGGACGAAGAACGAGCCGCGATGAAGGAACACATCCAGGAGTTGAAGGCGGACAGGCAGCGCGAGGGTCAGGTCGACGGCGAAACACAAGTGCTCGAGAAGATCGCCGCGCTACCCCAGCCGGATCGCGCTTTGGCCGAGCGGCTCCACGCAATAGTCAAAGCCAACGCGCCCTCCCTCTCACCGAAAACCTGGTACGGGATGCCCGCCTATGCCAGGGACGGCAATGTCGTCTGCTTTTTCCAAAGTGCGCAGAAGTTCAAAACGAGGTACGCAACGCTCGGCTTCAGCGACAAAGCGAAACTAGACGAAGGTCACATGTGGCCCACTGCTTTCGCTTTAAAAGAAATGACCGCGGCCGAGGAGGCGAAGATCAAGGCACTCCTGAAAAAAGCGCTGAGCTGAGGATTCGACCGCCCTCGTCTCTCACGCATTCGCGAAACTAGCGAGATACTCCTCAGGACAGCCAACACCTTCCACCTTTACCCCCAGGCGTTTCAACGCATCGATGGCGAGCATCCGACGGTAAAAATTGAACGTAATCACGTGGGCGAAAATCCCGCCAAACGTAAACGTCTCCGGCGGTTCGCACAGCGCATCGACAAATGTGTCCTCCCAGGCGCTTCGATTGCGAACATCTGTAAGTACACTGTTGAACGCTGCATCGGCTTTTTCAATGCGCGACAGCATGCTCGAAGGAGTCCGATGCTCTGGAGGCGCATCCTGCGTTGCAGGCATGCTGCCGCCCGTAAGCGCCGCAGCCCAGACTTCCTTCGTTTGCACCATCCGATCCAAAACCTGGCGGAGATTCCGATCAGGGTCATCCCACGGAAAGACCTTCACCTGGTTTTTCAAAGGCCGGTCCAACTGTTCATCGTTCAGCGTCTTCGCCAGATGAAGAAGACGTCGCAT
>JAFASD010000114.1 GCA_019244945.1 Acidobacteriaceae bacterium
TTCATTCCCGTCCAAGGTCAATGCAAACGCATTCTCATAAGCGGCTTTGGTTTCCGCGGGTAACAGATCAAAGCCGCGGCCGTGCTGATACGGCAGATCATGTTTGAGACACGCTGACATCAGGGCGTTATCGCGCGCAACCCCTAAGAAGTAATCCGCCGGCCACAACGCTCCCTTCGATATGCAAGCACTTCCGCAATCGATAGCAGCTAGACAAGTCGCACTCATTTTTGCGCTCGTCGGGTGGGGAAAATGAGCGGGTTCCCTTGCTGCGCCGAATACTACGTTGAACCTTGGCCCGAGTGCCTGAAAATGCTCCCAGGGCACGAACGCAAGGTCAACCTGAAGCGTATTCGAAAGCAGAAACGTGCGATAGAACCAATTCTCGAACCGGGTGTCGACATGATGCACCGCCGCGTTCCGGTCATACATCTGTGCCGTCCAATCGGAGAGCACTTCGGGGACCGATATACCCGTCGTTACGCCGAAAGCGAGGTCTATATCGGACCAGTCATCTTCGCATCCGCCTGCAGCAGAGCCCGTAATCGCGCCACTTGCGATGCGCTGATCCCGACGCGCCTGAACGAGCAAGTCAGCTCGCAAGCGCTCACGTTCCGCGCTCGTGAACATCACGTTATTCACCCACCTGATTGCATCCGGACCTTCGAAGCGCCACAGTCACATCACTTTCAACTTTTTAAACGAACCCCGCGCTGACACGGGATCTCTTTCCCTTTGAACACTCTAACCGCACGGACTCGCGCAAGCGGAAAGCGGCGCTTGGAAGGTTGATCAGCTCGACGGATCGCCACCGCTCGATGTGCGGGGTGTGGCGCGTGATCATATCCCGCTCGGCTTTACCACAGACGGAAAACAGCTATAAGTGACGAGCGGAGATAATCGCGAAGTCGCGCCCGTCTGGCGCGTAACTTGGACCACCGGCACGCGACAACTATGGAAAGAGTTCCCGTCACCAAACGGACAAGATCTGCACCTGGACGCAATGCAAATCGCGCCGGACGGCCGTTCGTAGGTGTACCAGTACGAGGATTATCGCTCGACGCTCTATACCGTGGACGGATTGAGATAGCCTCGCTTCTATCCGCTCAACGCAAAGGTGTCGTTAGCAAGGTATTTTTCCGGTTGAATTAGCATGGTTTCTCTCCGCTTTTGAAAAAAGCAACAGGGAGGCTTGGTGTTAAAGCAGACAAGCGATGTCGGCCCGGAACTGGAGCCGATGACGTGATTTGCGGTTCGCGCGTTAGACGTCCAAGGTGCCTCGCTTTTGAAGATCACAGTCGAGAAGGGGACTCCTCGTTCCGTATCTGCCTTACACTTCCAAACCAGCGCACCGGCGCCGCTGGTTCGTCAGCCAGCCTGCTCAAGGGACCTTACCTATAGGGGCGTTTTTCGCGATCTTGAAGACTCAGTCAACGGCATGCGCGTTCTACGGCCAAGTGCGTGGATGCATTGCAAAAACGGTGACTCGTGAAAGATGTGGCCGCCGTTCTCGAAGCGTGGCAAAACGCTCCGATTCTAAACGCGGTGCGGTTACAGAGTCATTATTCGGTTATCAGGTGAACAGGCTAGGGCACTCGAACGAAAGCGGCCCGCGAGGGGCTTACCGTCCAATGGATAAAGAAGCTTGCGGATACCGGCCCTAAGCCGTAGCGCGCACGCGCGGGGACATTGAACCGCATCCGAGTTTATGGTGTGAATCGTGCGTGCACCTTTCTCAAGATCGTGACCTGAGCCGGTGTCTGCAGCGACAGCCCCCACTCCGAGAAGCACAACACCGCATAGGAGCGAAAGCGCTGCGCTCGGGGGCTCTGGAGCCGGTGTGTTGATTACCGGCGAAGATGCTCCTGTAATGTCAACTTCCCAGAAGTTCGTTCGCTGGTTCCCACCAGCGTCGAGGAATGCCTGCCCTGACACGGATGGCTTGCCCGGCGGCGTGAACGGCCCGCTCAGCGACGTCTACTTCTACTCGCATTTTCAAATCGACGCGCAGGGTAGCATCGCGCTAAACCATGGGCTGCAATTCGTCGTATACGGGCTCAATCTGAACAATGAAGTTTTCGGCTTTTACCAAGGCAGCCCCCAATATATGATTCAGCGCGAATATTACCAACCCACCGTGGCGGCAGGCTTCCGCTGGTCCCCGCACTTCGAACGGAAATAATCCAGGTTCATAAGCGGCTTTGTTGCAACACCGCGCTCCGAAGCGGCTTTAACGGCGGAGTGCGGCAGCGGTCTCCGCGATGGGCTCGGACTTCAACTGCTTAAGTTCTGCCATCAATTGCCGCCACTTTTTCGCATCTCTTTGAGTCGCGATCGGGGCCTTTAGATCCTTGTAATACTCAAGCAATTCACCCCGCATCGCAGGCGTCACGGTCGCGAAATTCTTGCCGGCTAATAGCGCTAGCCAATACGCCTGGATGTCGTCGTCCAACCGGTACGCGCCGGCAGAAGTCACCACGCCGACATCATAATTCTTCGGCTCGAGGCGCAGGCTGCCGTCCAGCGCCAGATTGATCGTCCCCGCAAACTGCTCCGCCGAACGGTCAAAGCTGTCCATGAACAACTTCTCAACGGGAGGTGTGGGCATCCTCAGTTTGATGGCGCGAAGTGGCCCGATGGGCGGCACCAACTTCAATACGATCGCCAGCATCTGATCGCCAGCCGTCGGGCGGTCGTACTGCTTGCCCCAATCGCGCTCGTAACTGGAACGGCTCATCATGTAGACAAACCGCTGCCGCGTAATGCCAGGCTCCGAGCGCTCGATTTCGTGCCTCTTCTCCGCCCACGCTATGCGCGTCGCCATCGGAATCGTCTTGCTGACCGCATTGCGAAACGATTCCACAGCCCGAGGGAAATCTTTAAACAGATCCTGAATCTCGAGACCGTATGTGTCCCGAAAGGCTCTCTCAACCAGTGGCTGAGATACGTCGAAACCGATGAAGTTGTGATACGCCTCCGGCGCGAACCTGCCCTTTGCGACCTCCAGCACATCAAAACCAAACTCGGTTTTCAGGTGCCCCGCGGGACTGTCTTCATACGTGATGAACTTGCCGAATTTGCGTTGCAGCCTCGGATACAAAATCGGCTCGCCAACGTTCGTCGCCAACCGATGTCCATCCACATCGGACATATAATGCGACAGCGCGCCGAGGGCGAACGCGAGGTCGTCAAGGCTCCGCGACTCGTGAACCAATGCCACGATGAAGTCGCCCGTCCGCACGTAATGCGTCAAGTCGCTAAATTGTTTGCTGCCGTGGGGGTAATAACCGAGATCCTGGATAATGGCCCCACCGTAGGCGTATCCGTGCGCCTTCTTTAATTCCTCCGGTGTCGCCTCGGGATACCTGGAAAGTAACGCTGGCTTCAGCTTGGTATCCCACAGCGCGTCGATCAGAGCTTCGTGTGAAAGAACCGAATACGCGCGGCAAGCGGGTGTCAGCGCGAGGCAACTCAAAACAGCAATCACCGTCCGCCGGACGCTATTCAAACGTGGCATCCCCTACCAGAGTTGGGGACGAAAGCGCCGCGACGAAACGGCTAGCCGGTTCCGGTCGGTACTGGCCTATCCCGAGAACTGACGAACCACTCCCAGCGCGCTTGTGAGTAGCATGTAGTCCAAAAGCAGTGCACCATAGAGCTTGCAGTTGAGAACGGGATAAATGAAGCAAGTTGCGGCGGCGCTAGAACTACCTTCACGGGGCACGAAACGCCCGGCTCGCCGCTCGAGGAGTCGCTGGGCTCGGTGGATCGCAGTAGCGGTCGCGTCCCTCGTCACCATCTACATCGCAATCATCGCGATGAACTGGCCCTTCAAAGAACAGGCGGTGGTCGATGCGTTGCAAAACAGATCGCTCCGAGCCGTGACCATCGGACACTTCTACCGGACTTACTTCCCGCCTGGATGTACCGCGGAAGACATTCGATTTCTGCATCGAAAACATAAGGAGAAGGCCCCGCTGATCACGGTGAGGAAGCTGGTTCTTGTGACTACCTACTCGAGGATCTTCACCCTGAGAGAGCGCCTTTCGCTCGTCCGCGTAATGGACATGCACGTCACGGTACCTCCTACTGAGCCAGGGCAACCAAACCCAGTCATGCCCCTGACCTATGTCAAGTCGCAGGCGGCGATCAAGATCGACAAAATCATCGCTGACGGCGCAATTCTAGACTTCTTATCGAAGACGGGAAAGAAACCATATCGTTTGGTCATCGACAAGCTGCGCCTGGACGGAGTTGGCGACAACGAGCCGATATCTTATAAAACTCTGATCTCGAATGAACTGCCCCCAGGCAAGATCCGTTCCACGGGCGCGTTCGGCACCTGGAACCCGAAGGACCCGGGCAGGACACCGCTCCACGGCAGCTATACCTTCGAAAATGCAAACCTCGCCGCCTTCGGCGGCATCTCGGGAACATTGTTTTCGTCCGGAAGTTTCAAAGGCATTCTGGGCGATATTTCCGTCGCAGGCACCGCCAATGTGCCCAACTTCAAGGTCTATGACACAAGCCACGAGCGCCCACTTGCAGTCCAATATCAGGCGACCGTCGATGGTACGAAAGGCGACACCATACTCAACGCAGTGACTGCGCGATTCGATCGGACAGTGGCGCATTTCAAAGGCTTCGTCGCGAAGGTCGGCAACACCGAAGGTAAGACGGCTTCAATCGATATCTGGACGAACCGCGGGCGAGTCGAGGATGTACTGAAGCTATTCATATCCGGGGAAACGGCGCCCATGAGCGGTGTCTTCACCTTCGGTGGCCGCTTCGATCTTCCGCCTGGGCCCGAGCCTTTTCTCCACAGGCTGAAGATGAGAGGGGATTTCGGCGTCGCCTCAGGCAAATTTGCGAACAGCGAAACCGAAGGGGATTTGACGCGTCTGAGCGACAGCTCTAACACACGTCGCGACAAACCGGGCGAACAGCCGGCGGGCAACGTGCTTTCCAATCTGAAGGGGCATGGCTCGGCGACCAACGGCACTGCCAGGCTCTCGAATGTCGCGTTCGCCATTCCGGGTGCCAACGCTTGGATTCACGGCACATACGGACTGATCGATTACAAAATCGACCTGCACGGGACCCTGCTTACGACAGGAGATCCGTCGCGTGCGACCACCGGATTTAAGACGCTGATGGTGAAAGTCATCACGCCGTTTTTCAAAAGGAAACATGCGGTGCGCTTAGTGCCGTTCAAAATCACGGGAACCTATTCCAACGTGAACGTTGGACTCGATCTGGGTGCAGGTAACTAGAGCCGCCGTTATCTCTGCCATGCGTCGTTCAAAAGACCTGAAAGCTTCTGCAACTCCAAACGTTCGTGGCTCTCGAACCGCGCACGACCATGCAGGAATGGTTGGAGCGTACGCGGCAGGCTAAGCCCATACCTACGAAGACCCCTGCCGCTCTCCTCATCCGCGAATTGCGCGACAAAAGATGATCGTTGATGATCATTTTGGATGCGAGCGCCGTGGTTGAACTGCTCACCAATGGCCCCTTGGCGAATTCGATCAGAAGAGAGCTTGCCGCGCATTACGACGGCTTCCTCGTCCCGCATTTAATCGACGTGGAAGTTGTGAAGCGCAGTTCGAAGACTCGCGGCCGGACAGCGAGTCGACCCGCCCCATGGGCAGCAGCTTCTCGCAAACTTATCGGCACTACCCTGCCGAGCGCTGTTCGCACACACCATTGATCGGTCGTATGTGGGAGCTGCGAAATAACTTCACCGCTTATGG
>JAFASD010000146.1 GCA_019244945.1 Acidobacteriaceae bacterium
ATCTCCATTCCGCCCGCTTTCGACGCCATAAAAATAGACTGACCGACAGCGCGATCGAGGACGATGCCAAGATACAGCTCGCGCTCAATCGGCAGCGTCTCTTCAATCAGAAGCCGCTGGACCACGCGTCCTTCCGGACCAGTTTGATGCGTCACCAGCGTCATACCGAGCATTTTCTTGGCGATCTCGGCAGCTTCGGCGGCATTCTTAGCAATCTTCACTCCACCGCCCTTGCCGCGGCCGCCGGCATGAATTTGAGCCTTGACGACCACGCTGCGACCAACGTTTTTGGCCGCAGCTTCCGCTTCCTCAACCGTGTAAGCGACCTCTCCTCGCGGAACAGGAACGTCGTATTTGGCGAGGATCGCCTTCGCCTGATACTCGTGAATTTTCATAAATGGATGAACGGCTCAAGCGACAGAGCAGGCGTTTGAGGCCAATCGCTAGTGTATCTCGCGAGACTAGATAAATGCGATTGCCGAAATTCTATTTTGTCTTTTTCCTCAATGCGCTCCCACGCGTGGCTTCCGCCGCGATGCCAGCAGTTCGGCAACCGCACGGCATTCATCCGCCATTTCGGCAAATTGTTCCGGACTTAGGGATTGGTATCCGTCCGATAAAGCCCGATCTGGCGTTGGGTGAACCTCCACAATTAGACCCGACGCGCCCGCGGCAATCGCGGCGAGCGACATGGGCGCGACTTTATCCCGCTTGCCGGTTCCATGGCTCGGATCGACAATGATCGGCAGATGGCTTAACCCCTGCACCGCCGGAACCACGCTGAGATCCAGCGTGTTCCGCGTATGATCCGCGAAGGTTCGCACGCCGCGCTCGCACAAAATTACCTGGTAGTTGCCTTCCGCCAACAGGTACTCGGCGGCCATCAGGAATTCCTCGAGCGTGGAAGACATTCCGCGCTTCAGCAGGATGGGTTTTCGCGAGCGCCCCGCCCGACGCAGAAGAGAAAAATTCTGCATATTGCGCGCTCCAATCTGCACGCAATCCGCATACTGCTCCACGAGATCAAACGTCTCTGTATCGATCGCCTCCGTAACAATCCCGAGCCCCGTTTCCTCGCGAGCTTCAGCCAGGTACCGAAGACCCCCCTCACCGAGTCCCTGAAAACTGTACGGCGAAGTGCGCGGCTTGTACGCCCCTCCCCGCAATAACTGACCGCCTCCCGCCCTCACCGCGCGAGCCGATTCCAGTATTTGCTCCCGGCTCTCGATTGCGCACGGACCTCCGCATAGCACAATCTGTTCCCCACCTACCCGAACACCATTCACCAGAACGATTGTGTTCTCCGGCTGCGTCTCGCGGCTCACCAATTTGTAGGCCTTTGAAACCCGGATCGCCTCAGCCACGCCGGGCAGATCTTCAAACTCCGCCGGATCCACCGGGCCACTATTGCCGGTAATGCAAACCGCGGTGCGCTGCTCTCCCGGAATGATGTGCGATTGAAAACCGAGCGTCTCAATCCGTTCGCACACTCGCGCGATGTCCGCCGGCCCGGCTTGCGCCTTCATCACAACGAGCACGTAAAGATTCTCCTAGCCTCTTAGCCTACCGGAAAGAGTTGGCCAACTCTTAAAACGTACAGCTTGACTGGCCCTCGGAAATGGCGTACGATTTGAATGTGTACATCGGGAGAGTTGGGCAATGCCCAGAGTAGCAGTCGAAGACAACAGTCGGATGTCCCTGCGGATTCCTCCCGCAGAGAAGACGATCCTCCTGCGGGCGGCGGCACTGAAACGCACCGATCTGACGGATTTCGTGCGCCAGCACAGTCTTGAAGCCGCACGGGAAGTCATCAGGGAAGCAGAACGTCTAGAACTCTCGGAGCGAGATAGCCTACGGGTTTTGAAATTGCTCGAGAACCCTCCTAAGCCGAATGCAAAGCTGCTCGCTGCGGCGAAATCGCTGCACAAGCGGAAGTGAGCATCAGCGCCTGGCACGAGGAGCCAATCAGTAAAGGGCATAACCGAGAGACCTTCGATTGTGGCGACGCGGACCTGAATGAATTTCTGCAACGCCATGCTCGCAAGAGCCATGAACTAGGGGGCGCCAAGACGTTCCTTGCCATCAGCGATGGCGATAACAAAACGATATTCGGCTACTACAGCCTGAGCCCTGCTTGTATCGCACATGCACGGACACCGGAGATTGTCCGCCGCGGACTTGCACGGTATGAGGTGCCCGCGTTTAGGCTGGCGCGTTTGGCCGTGGATCTTAAGCTGCAAGGGCAGGGCCTAGGCGGGCAGCTCTTGTTGGCGGCGGGTAAACGCTGCCTGCTCGCAGCGGCCGAGGTGGGCGGCGTCGCGCTGCTCATCGACGCCAAAAATACGAGAGTCGCCGCCTGGTATCAGGGCTACGGCGCTATCCCATTATTGGATACGCCGCTTTCTCTGCTGCTGCCTCTCAGGACCATTCAGATAGCCCTGGCATCCGCGAAGAAGTAGCCTTTCTCCCCAATCAAGTCTTTACACATTTACCGCAGGACCAAGTAACTGCTTCAATGCACGAATGTACTCGGTAAGCGCCTGGCGGCCGTCCTCAGTAATCCGATAAAGCGTCTGCGGCTTGCGCAACAAAAATCTCTTTTCGACAGCCACGTACCCCGCTTCTTCGAGTTTCAGCAGTTGCGCGCCCAAGTTGCCGTCCGTCGCCTCGGTTTTCCCCCGGAGCCATGCAAAATCCGCCTCTTCCACCCCGCTGAGTAGCGCAAGCAGGGCCAGACGCAACCTGCCGTGAACCACCGGATTCAACTCGGGTAACTCAGGCATCGCCACGGGCGCGCCGTTTGCGTGCTTGCACTTCCCCCATCATGGCGTAAATGCCAAATACGATCTGACAAAGAAAAAGCGCGACGAGATACAAAACGATACTCTGCGCATCGGTGCCGAAGCAGGAAGCCACAGCCGTCACCCACCAGGCGATTGCGCACGCAAACTGGACTCTCCAGCGCAGAATGAGCGCTGAGGCCCCATTCGCCATGCCGAGCATGGCCGAGAGCACGGCCACAAACACATGTTGATCGTTCAGTCTTCCACTGAAACCAAGGCTTAGAAACAGCAAAAACATGGAAGTCGCCACAGCCATCCAGATAGAACCGATTGCGCGGCCCAACGTAGTGGCCGCATGATGACCGGCCTTCGATAAAGAAAGCAAAACGGTAGCAAGGATCGCAACCGAGATGGTGATCGGCCAAGCCCACGCGCTGTGACCCCACGCCGACCAGCCAATAGCCACATATTGAGCAACGCCCCAAAGAACGAATGTCCATCCATAGCTCTCTGTATTCCGACGCCCCTCGGCGATCATGCGCTCGATCAGACTTAGCCTGTCGTTCAATTCCTGCTCGGAGGTGTTATCCATTCAGTTCTCGATCCTCGCCTCACGGCAGATGTTGAAGCAGCATGTTCATACTGCGATGCGGAGGGCTGCCGCCGACCGAAACCTCGGTGATCTCCTCCCACTCGCCTTTGCCCGTCAGGTGCATCGTGTTCACCACGTGCGCTGGTCCGGCATTAAAACTCCAGGAAAAACCGTTACCCGTCACGGAAAGCTCCGTGTCGAGATAGTGGCCATCATTGTAGGCGCGAAAGCGATAAGTCCGAGACGTATCGTCATAGGCAATTGTGGCGAGAGCGCTAAACGGAACCTTACCATCGGCGCTGGTGCTTTTACCCTCGATCATCAGCACAAGGCCGTCAAGCTTATATCCGACGTCTTCTGTCTGAGTGAGCTGAAGCGCTTCGCCAGGTCCGCGCACGATGTTAACAGGCCCCGACCAATGACCCATGAGAAACGAAAGCTTCCGCATAGCCTCCCGCTGCGCCTCAACGCCATTCGCAGCGGGTTGCTGCGCCGCCAGCGATAGAGTGAACAGGATGCAGATTCCTGGGGTGAAAAAGCCGTTCCGCATACTACTAGAGTACTCTATTTGATAGAGAGCGACGGCAAGCCTGAGATATGGCCTTTAAGAAACACCTTGATGCCAAACTGCGAGCGGTTTGCACGGTCAACAAAGCCCTATAATGTTGAGGCATGGCAAAGCCCTCGATTGAACTGGGCGCGTTAATAAACCTCATATCCCAGGGCGAGCGTATTCTTGCCACAACGACGTTGCCGGAAGGCTCGAAACGGGCGCACGAACTGCTTCGCGCAGCTCTCGCGCTCACTGACGATTTAGAGGATCAATCGAAACATACTCTTGCCGCATCCGTTCCGGGGCGTAAAGGTGGGAGCGCTACCGCCGAGAGGTACGGGTCAGATCATTTTCGCGAACTTGCTGTACAAAGGAAAAGCTATGCGGGCAGAAGGCCGAAGAAAACGGCAGAGTAGCCTGCGCCAAGGGACGTCGCGTGTCGCCTTCAGGCAAACCTCAGTTCGATCCGCTATTCCCTCCAGGACTGCACATAATCTCGGTTGATGAACTCCGCGCTATGTGTATAGACCCCTTTAGCCTTTCGACAAGCCGCAAACCAATTTTTCAGAATCTTGTCGACGTCCTACGCCAATTCGCCGACAGCGATATCGTCGGCGATTTGTGGATTGACGGAAGCTTCGTTACCACGAAATTTAACCCCGGCGACGTCGATTTGGTGCTCTGCGTCTCCGCAGATTTATACGACAATTGCTCCGTCAAACAGCGCTCTATATTGGAATGGTTCGAAAGCGAATCGCTGCACGTCGATTATCGCTGTGACGGTTATATCCTGGTCGAATGGCCGCGTGAGCATCCCAATTATGAGGTGGGCCTTGTAGCCCGCGAATACTGGACAGACTTTTTTGGGCATACGCGGGATGGGTACAAGAAGGGTATTGCGGTTGTACGCATAAAGAGCGCGCTGCTATGAGTGAGCTTTTTCAGATCCAGGAGCGCCTTCAAGAATCGGGGGCGGCTGTCGCTCGCTTAGAAACGGCGCTGATTGACCATCCGGCATCACTGTCATTACTGGCCAACCTAAGATCGCTACAGAAAGCGCGTCGCTCGCTGGAGGCGCAATTTCTACGGGCAGCCGATGAGCGAGGCTTGGACATTTGTAGTTATCGCATTGCTCCTCACGAAAAGATGGCCAATGCTGCTGCATTGTCGAAGGTGTTGGGTACGTTTCAAACGGT
Source organism: Acidobacteriaceae bacterium (assembly GCA_019244945.1). Lineage (GTDB taxonomy): Bacteria > Acidobacteriota > Terriglobia > Bryobacterales > Bryobacteraceae > Bog-105. Next base: position 5,125 of record JAFASD010000146.1, read on the forward strand.
GTTCTCGCTCATGTACGATGCGATCAGGAGCGGCGAACCAAAACCCACCAAAAAACCGAGCGAAGAAGCGGAATCTAAAACCGAACTGCTCGTAGCTTACACATTTCCTGGGTCGCTCGGCGTTGTATTCGCCGTTCCAAACCCGCGTCTGCACTTTTACCCGCCAGATGTCCCTACGTTTCTCGACGAAGCAATGGGTGCGGTATTCAGGCTTGCTAAGGCGGCCGAATCTGAAATCGCAGTCGCCGCACGGACGTTTGGATTAGGGCCGATCAATGCTATCTACGATTGGGCAAAAGGGCACGCGAATCATGAACTCAATGCAAATATCGAGTGGCTCCGCAGTGATATCGTGCGCGGTAGCGTCACTGTCCAATACCCCGAATTTGCGAGATTATCGAAAGCGATAGAGCATACAGCAGAGGAGTCCAAGACGGAAGTTATCATACCGGGAACATTGGTCGGCGCTGATGTGATGAGCCGTCGTTTTCACT
>JAFASD010000168.1 GCA_019244945.1 Acidobacteriaceae bacterium
CGTGAAAACCGTCCTCCGTTGCAGTGGCTTGCAGCGTCGCGATCGGCTCAGAGCCGTTATCTGCGAGCAAGGGCTCGAGACGTGGAGCGATGTCGCTGATCAGGTCTGGATGATGGAGAATGACCCGAATGTTCTTGCCGTGCAGGCGGTAGTCCCGGGCAAAGGTGGCGGGAGTTAGATCGGTGGGGGGTGAGAGGGGAACTGCTTCGGGGGTGGACAACGGGGCAGGCGCAAACAGCGTCTGTTGCCATTGCGTCCAAGTTGTCTCTAAGTCGCCAGCGGCTTGGGGAACGGGAATGCCATATTGCGCCGCGAACTCAGCAGCTGCCCGATCAAGTGGCTGGTTGGATCGGAGGAGGCGCCAAGCGTCGCGGGCTGTCGGATTCAGGATATAAAGGCCGGGCGAATCCGAGCGGACTAGAACAAGGAAATCAGCGACCGGGTATTCCCATATCGCTTCAGCCAGATTTAAAAGAGAAGGGATGTCCGCCCGGCGGTAGAGCTTTTTTGAAGGTATCTTCTAAAAAGCTCCACTATGACAAGAATCGTGAATCCGACGGTGTCGCTAATTTAATGCTTGGGCTTGGCTCTAGAAGGGCCACTCGAACTACCGGTTCCACCAATCGCACTTGCCTTGGAAAGCAGTGTAAATGGAGCGGCGTAGACCGCGTACTTCCCGAGCCTGCGAACGACATCGCGTCGATTTTCGAGATCCTGGTTTTCAGGGACGTTGCTTTGGCTTTGATTCACTTTTTGATCCACGAAAGCGCTCCTTTTTATTGTTAATACTGAGACCAGTTATAAGTTTACCGAATGTCCGTTAAGGGCAGATGAAATTACCGGGCCTCGGCAGCTCGGTTCCGCCTGCGGCGCAGAACTGCCGGAATGGCGAGCCCAATCAGACCCAGCGCGAATAAACCGGCTTCTGTAGGTTCAGGGATGGCGGTGGTACCTGCAGCGAAGTTGAAGACGTACTGAAAGTCGACGTCGATGGGGTTTGTAAGGCCAGACAGGGTCTTGCTTGTGAAAAAGTCTTTTGTTCCCGGGCCAGAATAGGGACCCATTAATCCGGTGCTTTGGCCATCGTAGAAGACCTGGGCTTCCGCAAAGCTGCCTGCCGCGGCCGAACCTGGAACGTTCAGTTTTGCGTGGCTATGATATGTGCCGTCCGGACTACCGGTAGTGAAATTGTAATCCTGAAGCAGGTCGATGGTTAACGTATCATGGCCAGAAGTTGTGTTGGTTGAGTTCCCGATATAATTTGCATTCGCAGTGAACGCGATGTGCGTAGCGCCGCCGGTGTAGGAAGCGGAGTAGTCGCCATTCACAAAGTACTTGTCGGTATCTGCAAAGGTAAAGACAAAGCTGAATGGCGTGCTCGGGACGCTATCACCCGAGTTCAGAGTGCCGGGAGTGGCACAAGTTCCCACTTCGCAGGTCCCGTTGACCTGTACGGCTGCAGGCAAGCAAAGCAAAGGGGCCGCAACCAGAATCGCTGTCAGGTTCGATAGTCTTTTGAGATTGGAAAGAAGCACTATGGTCCTCCGTTTTTTCAACTTGGTCGATCATAACAGAAGCCGGAGCTACAGGAAAGTCCTATCAGTACTCTCCCCAGGAAACACGACGTAAGCAGGCATACGGTTCCGGGTCTCACTCATTGATTCACGTCTTCGGAGGCAGCGCCCGACCTCTCGCTCGCGTGGGGCGGGGCGGTTGCCGCGCGGAAAATACGCAGCAATTCATGCATCCGGTGGAGGTAAAAACTGGCCCTGAATGGCGTCCTGAGAAGATATTTGCGCCCGGCAGCAATTCGTAGAAGATTTCCGAACCTGCGTGCCCGAGTAATGACAAATCTTGAAAACAGATACAGAGGGTCCATCCGGCGCACGGCGGGAAATCTTCTGAGCATCTTGATGTGTTGCCAGCGTAACTGAAAGAGTACTGTCTTCCGGATTGGGATGGGCTTTTTCATCCCGAGAACTTCTTCGCAAAGGAGCAGGTGTGCTGCGAGAGCTCCTTCTCGTCTGTTCACCCGGAATTGCTGTGCGATTGAGGTCCAGTCAATAGCGCGCTCAAATCGGTTCTGCAGACAGACAAGGTCGTAAACGGTTCGAAGGGTTGGCCAAATTCCTTCCGAATGAGCCTGGTGAATCTGGGCGTGCAAAACATGGTGGATGACGAGGTCGTTAGGGGACGGCACACGGAGCCGCGCGCCATCGAAATCACGGGAAATCGAATTTTTCAGCATTTCCGGCGCCGGAAGAATTGATCTAGAGGTTCCGCCGCCAAGGCTGTGATGGAGTTCAACCCAGACTTCTTGTTGCCTCCGAAGCGGGAAATAGTGATGTCCAAAGTTGACCTCTCCGGCTACATACCCATCGTTGGCCAAAACTTCTACCGCTTTCGTCAACATTGAAGCAGGTAAGAGAAGATCAAGGTCTCCGATGAACCTTGCCGAAAGGTCCTTGTAAACTCCTGCCAGCAGATAAGCGGCACCCTTGAGCACAACTGGTTCGATACCGATTTCATTCAAGAGGCGGGCGATTCTTATCGTTTCTGAAATAATCTGCTGGTTGCGTTCGCGATTGAGTTCCTGGACGCCGAGGAAGAATTCAGAGATGTCTGCCGGCAAGTCCGGCGTTAACCCCAAGTCCTGAATTCTTGCGCATAAGGCCGGGAGCACCATTTCCGCATTGGCGGTCTGGATTATGGCCTCCCAGTCCAGGCGGGAATCATGGATGTCGTGCCGCAAATCTTCTGTCGTGTGGCCGGAACTGGCGGCCAAACACTGAACGATGAAGTCGTAGGGCGAGCGAAACTCGGCCATTCTGAGAAACCTGCTTTGAAAGCCGCCGTGCGACGGCTCGCGTTAATGAGGGGCGCTGTTGAACCGGAATACCATCACAAAATCGCAAGGAACATTTTTGTCGTGGTTCTTCTTGGGTTCGAAAGTCCACTGCTTAGCTGCGTTGACAGCCTCCGTGGCCAGCAACTTGTTTCTTTTCGCATCCTTCCCCATAGGCCGCACCGAGGTGACATGTCCGTACTCGTCGACCCTGATCGAAACTTTGATCGGCGTAAATCCGTTCGCGGACGAAGACGCGAGGATATTCAAATTAGGTAAGACCTGTTTTACCGGCCTGGGTAGTGCGTCGTTCCACGCGAGTTTCGGTGCGGCGCTCTTGTGGGAACCAGGTTCTAAAGATTTTGGAGGGGGCTCGGGCAGAGAGATGTTTGGCAGCGGTTCGATTTCCACGATTTGCTGAGAGCTTGGAACGGTTTCTATCCCGTCTGGCAGTACCGCGGCTTTGATGTTTGGCGCCTTTGGAGGTTCGGGAGAGCTTGACCCTGGTTTCAAATCCGAAATTAGAGGGCGAGGGTTTGATTGTGCGGTTGGCCGGAGATCAGAATCGAGTTGCTTTACGTCTTTCGGCTGGGGCGAATTGCTGGTTCCCGAACTGGAAGTGCTCGGAGTTAAAGGGACCTGCTCTTTGGGTCCACCGTTTCCGTCCGGCTTCGTTTCCCTGAGTTCCGCTATTTTCGATGAGGAGAGATCAGGGAGGGCGCGCGACGGCGGTTGCTCCGCCGAAGGCAAATGGGCCTTTTCAGCCGGAGTTGTTTCGCGCGTCTCCGCACCTCTGTCCGCGCCTGCCGCGGGAGGATGATGAAATCTGTCGGACTCCGGAACTGAAGACACTTCGGGACCATTTATTGCGGTCGGCTCGCGCTGATTACGTGAGTCACCAGGTAAGGCTGTGAATTCTGTGGCCGGTTCCGGTCTGGAATCGGAAGCGGCTGCAAGCAGAGGCGCAGAGCTCGAGCCATCCAGCACTCGGACGCTCTGAGTGATGGGGGGACCCTGTTTTTGCATCAGTTCCAGCCGAAAGGCCACTTCGTTGGCCGCAGGCCGATACAAAACCGAACCAGTTGCCACTTCGGCCGGCGCCAAGAC
>JAFASD010000273.1 GCA_019244945.1 Acidobacteriaceae bacterium
TTTTTGTGGCCCCGTTACCACAGTCAAAGGAAATCGCACTCGTCGGTACAGAAAGACTGTGGTGCATGGGACTCCCAGACAATCTGGAGAAGTCCCTGTACAGAAGAACAGAAGTCGATCACAAAAGAAACGAACTGCGTAGACCCGGAATTGAACTCGTGACTGCTCCCCAGCGCGGCCGTCAATCGCAATCGGAATCCTTGGCCGTGCCCACATCCGCGGACACGCCCACGTTGCATGCCCCCTTAGGTCGTTGCACGGACCCCTCCACGTGAATCGACAACTCGTTGCTATCAATGAAGCGCTCGAGAGCCCGGTTCGGCGATGCTTTCGTGAATGCGTCTGCGGGATTGTCGCCCCCTCTGATCCAACGGACCTCCGCGATCTCGCGGCGCTCGTATGACTGGCGGAGTGCTAGGACGTCCACCATTAAACGCTTCTCGTCGGTTGTACCCAGCTTGACTAGGCACTCGTACAGGGAATACGAGTCCGTACAAACAACGAGCGGCATCGTAGGCAACCTGAGGCGTTCCGCGACCATCCTCAGGGTCGTCATGATGGCGACGGCGAGGTCTACACCGCCCACCATGCCGTAGAGCTCCGACGCAAGGACGCTCCGTGTGATTCGCTTGCACTTCGTTGAGCTCCAGTGAATGATGTTGCCGCGGACCGTGAATGTATCCCCGGGCTCGTCGGACTCGTTGACGAGCGCAATGAGGTACCCCAGCTGCGAGCTGAGATCTTTGTTGTTGGCGAACGAGCCGTCCGTGAACACCATCAGCTTGGCCGTGGGGAGATCCAAAGGGACGTTCCGAATTCCTCGTTGCAGGTGGTCAGCATGCCACTGGAGGCGCTTGTTCAGCCTTGCGTAGTCTGCATCCGTGGGCTGTTGCACTTGGGCGGCGGCAGAGAGGTCGAATGAAGCTTCCGGCTGACATATCGATGCGATGTACGCCCCGCGAGCGCGCTGTTCCATATACTTCTGCGCTCGGTCTGTGCCCTTCAGGTCGATAGCTTCGATCTTCTTGCCTTGCCCTTTCTGAGTGAGCACGATCACGTCGCCGTCCATTGTCAGCGTGCACCCGTTGAACTCCAGAGGCTTGTCTGCGGACAACGTGTCCTTGGGCTTGGCTCGAAACTTCGCCTCCGCGAGCGCGGTGTCTTCCGCACTGGAGAATGCGGGTGTGCTAACCGCGAGAGTGTCGTCTGTCTGCAGCCCAACCATGCCAAAGTCTCCTGGTCCTCCGTCCGTAACAAGGAGGCACGGGTCGTATGTCGAAGTGACCATGTTGAGCTTGTTGCAATGATGCCCCTGGTACGTAGCAAACCAATGAACTCCGGCTTCCGCGATTCCGTACAGTGGTCTGATCACTCGAATGATTGTTCCCTCGGGGTACTTTGTCATGAGTTCCTTTGGAAGGTACGCCAGAATCGTACGGAAGAGTTCGGTTTGCGACTGCGGGTACGCCTGCGTGATATCCCGTAGCTGAACAGACATACCCATCTTCATTAGAGACGGGGCCAGTGCAATCATTAGACGCTGGCTGCATCGCTGAATTGTCGGTGACTGGGTCAGGATCTCGTGCTTGCCCACATCATTGTAACCCTGAACAACAAGTCGGGACTTCTCGTACGGAACCATGGTCTTGCCTTTGACCTCGCGTACAAGTCGGGATTTGAAGATGCGGTGCGCGCCGTGCTTATGCGGGTCAAAGAGTTCGAAACTGAACACACCGCGGCCGACGAGGTCGTCCACCTCCTTCTGGTCAGACGCCTCGAATGGAGCGCCCGGTGTGTTGATCACGCCGTCATTGCGTAGCTTGACGGCAAGAGCAAAGTCCTCCTCTTCCTTCTTTGTCAGGTACTGGACCAGATACTGCGCACGAGTCTTTGGCTTGTTCTTTGAGCCCGCCGGACGGCCCCGTCTGCGCGGCTGCACCGCCCGGGGCGGTTCCGCAGCTGCATTCGGCTCCGCAGCTGCGTCCGCGGCGGGGTGTTCCGTGCTGTCGTCTCGATAATACGGCTTGACGACAGTTGAGCGGAAGGTCGTTGGCCCGTTGACCATGTCCACAGTGATTTCATGGTCTTTGGTGTTGATGACCTTGTACGGGCCCTGCCAACCCTTCTTCTCACGCCACACCATCACCTCGCTTTGCAGCGGAAGCGCTAGGGCCTCCTCCGTTGATGGTCCATTGCGCGTGTTGAGCGCATCCGCGACCGAACGCTCCGCTGCGGCTTTCCGAAGCGCTTTCATCGCCTTCTGGATGGCCTCCGCGCGGCGTACCATGGATGGTGTTGGCGGCGATTCCATGTTGATGCGAGGGTACGCTCCGAAAACAAGCAACGTTGGTACGAGCCCATCTGGCCCCACTGTGTCGTTCACGGCCTTGACCGCCATCTGCAACACCGCATCGTTGCTTACATCGGATCCAAGTTCAGCCCGCAGGATCTCATACGCACGCCGGAGGGGTGCGTGATATCTCTCGACCTTGCCAATGGACCAGTGCGCCTCGACTGGTACCTGTTTGCAGGTGATTCCCATGATCTTTGCCTCGGATTTGAACTCGGACGAGGCAAAGTTGGTGCCTGCGTCGTGTGTGATGATGACTGGC
>JAFASD010000291.1 GCA_019244945.1 Acidobacteriaceae bacterium
AACGACACTATGGCTGCCGGGAACAGACCATGCTGGTATCGCTACACAAATGGTTGTCGAGCGGCAGCTCGCGGCGGAAGGGTTGACTCGCCAGCAGCTCGGCCGTGCCGAATTCGAGCGGCGGGTTTGGCAATGGAAGGAAGAATACGGCGGCCGCATTGTTTCCCAGATGCGTCGCGTCGGCGAAAGTGTCGATTGGTCTCGCGAGCGCTTCACGATGGACCCCGGCCTCTCTCGCGCTGTACGCGAGACCTTCGTCCGGCTTTGGGACAAGAATCTAATTTATCGCGGCGAGTACATGGTGAACTGGTGTCCCCGCTGCGAAACGGCCATTTCTGACGTTGAGACAACCCACGAAACTATCGAAGGCCATCTCTGGCACATTCGCTACCCGGTCTCAAACAGCGACGAAAGCCTCGTGGTCGCTACCACTCGACCTGAGACTATGCTCGGGGACACTGCGCTCATCGTTCATCCCGATGACGAGCGCTACAAGCATCTGCAGGGTAAGACCGCCATCCTCCCGCTCGTGCACCGCGAAATTCCGATCATCGCCGACCCGTTAGCCGATCCTGAATTCGGCACCGGCGTGGTGAAGGTTACGCCCGCTCACGACCCCAATGATTTCGAAGTAGGGAAGCGGCACGCGTTGCCATTCGTGAAAGTCATCGGTGAAGACGCCCGTATGACCCCAGCTGCGGGTCCGTACGCCGGCCTCGATCGTTTCGAAGCGCGGAAGCGAATCGTTGTCGCGCTAGAAACATCAGGCGAATTGGTCAAGACAGAGCCCTACGCGGTCAATGTCAGTCAATGTGACCGATGTAAAACCATCATTGAACCGCTGGTTTCGACGCAATGGTTCGTCCGCACTAAACCTCTCGCCGAAAAGGCTATAGATGCGGTAAGAAGCGGGCGCATTCAATTCGTGCCAAACGACCGCGAGGTTGTGTTCTTTCAATGGATGGAGAACATCCGCGATTGGTGCATCTCTCGCCAGCTCTGGTGGGGCCATCGCATTCCCGCATGGCATTGCAGAAATTGCCAGCAGATCACGGTTGCCAGAGAAGCTCCTGCGACATGTCCGAATTGCCATTCCACGGAACTGGAACAGGATCCCGACGTTCTCGATACCTGGTTCAGCTCCGGGCTGTGGCCTTTTTCCACGTTGGGGTGGCCTGAAGAAACGGAAGATCTCAAAACCTTCTACCCCACTTCGCTGCTCATAACCGGTTTCGACATCTTGTTCTTCTGGGTCTCGCGCATGATCATGCTCGGCCTGGAGTGCGCCGGTGACGTGCCGTTCCGCAAGGTACACCTGCACGGGTTGGTTCGCGACGCAGAGCGGCAAAAGATCTCGAAGACTAAAGGCAACGTCATCGATCCGCTCGATGTCATCGATCGCTTCGGCACGGATGCCTTGCGTATTGCGCTTCTGATTTCGGCTGCGGCCGGCGCCGACATCGCATTAAAGGAAGATCGAATCGAGGCGGGAAGGGCGTTTGCAAATAAGCTCTGGAACGCCTCGCGTCTTTTGTTTATGAACATGGAGCGCTCCCAAATCACGGAATGGACACCAGGTCGTGCGTCTTCTGGTTTGGCCATGGAGGATGGTTGGATTCGGGCCCGTTTGAACATTTGCGCTAAGACCGTAAATGAGAGTTTGGAATTGCATCGATACCATGAAGCCGCCCAGACCCTGCGCGATTTCATCTGGCGCGAGTTTTGCGACTGGTACCTGGAAGTGAAAAAGCTTCGCTTCCGGGAGAATTCCGGGTACGATGACCACTGGACGGAAGCACTTACCGTTTACGAATCAGTGCTGCGTTTGCTGCATCCGCTCATGCCGTTTGTAACCGAGGAACTTTGGCAAAGGTTAACAGCAGCATCAACCATCAAGCACACGGCGTCGATCTCTCTAGCGCAATATCCCCAACCGGCGACGGACTCGGCCCACGAAACGTTCGCTCACGATTTTTCTCAATTGCAGGACATTGTCAATGCAGCAAGAGAGCTCCGCGCCGACAATAAACTTGACCCGAAGTTCACGTTCGAAGCCACGCTGAATGCGAAAGGCGTTGCCTTCAAAGAGGAAGACCTTGGCGTGATCGGCGCTCTTGCAAAGCTGAATCTTACTATGGGCGACGTTCATGGCCTGCAAGGTCTTATCCGCTCAACCCCAGATTTTGATTTGGCCATCCACACCACGGATGCTGGTCAGAACGGCGCATCATCCCCGGAATCCCGCGCCCGCATTTTAAAAGAAATCGCTGTACTTGAAAGGAACATCGAAAACTCTAAGCGTCAACTGAGTGATCCAACGTTCCTCGAGCGCGCGCCTGCAAACGTCGTGGCCAACTTGCGTCTGAAACTCGAGGATTACCAAATCCAGCTCCAAAAGAACAAGAACCTGCTCGAAGGAACCGGGTAGAAATGTTCGACATTTCGAACCCCGATGTTCGCGGCGTGGTCGAACGCGCGCTTGCTGAAGATATCGGATCGGGCGATATCACCTCTGATCTCACAATTCCAAAAAACCTGACGACCCGAGGAAGTTTCATCGCCAAGCAGTCCCTTGTGCTTGCCGGAATCGAGCTGTTGCCGCTCATTTACGAGTTGCGTGGCGGAGCTTCGGTGCAACTACGCGCTGAAAGCGGTTCGAAACTTAGCAGCGGATCCCTCATCGCAACAGTTGCCGGCCGCGCACGCACGCTGCTCGAGTGCGAGCGTGTAGCCCTAAACTTTCTTCAGCGGCTCAGCGGGGTGGCAACCCTTGCTCGTAAGTACATAGATGCGGTCGAGGGAACCGCCGTTCGAATTCTGGATACGCGCAAAACAACACCAGGCCTTCGTCAATTAGAGAAAATGGCCGCCGCAGCCGGAGGCGCCACGAACCACCGCCGTGGTCTGTTTGATGCCGTGCTGATCAAAAACAATCACATCACTGCCGCTGGTGGTGTTCTCCACGCGCTCGAAAGAACTAAAGGCTTCACCGGTCCTGTCGAGATTGAAGTGCGAACACGCGCTGAGATGGAGGAGGCTCTCTCGGCCGGAGCAAAGCATCTATTATTAGACAATCTGTCGCCGGTCGAAGCCGCGGAGTGGATTCGTAAGGTCAACGGCCGCGCCACCATCGAATTATCAGGCTGCATCACCTTAGAAAATATTCGCGCATATGCGGAGGCCGGTCCGAATTTTATTTCCTGCGGCGCTATCACTCACTCCGCAACGGCCGTCGATATCAGCTTCCGGCTCGAACCAGGCGATCTTTAATGCCGCTGGATATCGAGAGAATCCGAGAGCTCCGGCCAGAAAACAAGATTCACTATTTCCAGACCATAGATTCAACCATGACGGAAGCTGCCCGGCTGGCTGGCTTGAACGCTCCACATGGAAGCGTGGTTTTGGCAGATGAGCAAACCGCGGGCATCGGACGCCTCGGCCGTTCCTGGCAATCACCCGCAGGGCTTGGCATCTACTGCTCCATTTTGCTTCGCTTACCCCTTGCGCCGAGCGGGCTCCCCATCGCGAGTCTTGTCCTTGGACTCGCCACCGCCGAGGCTATTCAGAATTCAACGCAGCTTGCATGCGATCTGCGATGGCCCAATGATGTTCTTATCAATGAAAAAAAAGTAGCGGGCATACTCACGCATCTGGTCGACGCGTGCGTCGTTGCCGGTATCGGCATCAACGTCAATCACACCTCCCTCGCTTCCGATTTGCGGACTCCTGCTACTTCTCTGCGGATCGAAAGCAATGCTCGCGCTCAATCCCGCGAGCACATAGTAGTGAATCTCCTGGAGTCGGTCGGCTCCTTCTGTTCCATGCTGAAAACGGAAGGTCCCGCAGCTATTCTGCGCGCCTTCAGCTCCGCATCCACCTACGCAATCAACCGAAGGGTAATCATTGAGGAAAATGGCCTGAGAGGCGTCACGGCAGGACTTGACGACAATGGATTTCTCCTGGTCCGCTCCGATTCCGGCCAGGTCGAAAGACTTGCGGCGGGCGGTATTCGCCCCGAAGGCTGAGCCTCATGAGCGAAGCGGAAGAAGCCGGCCAGTCAGATGAGATGGATTGGCCGGTTAATTATTTCAACTATTTCACCGAGATTGAAGAGCACTTTCAGCGCGCGCGTGGAACGGGATTGTTTCTCCTTTCTCCACTCGACTGGGCGCTCATAGAAAATTGGAAAAATTCCGGCATTCCGCTGGAAGCAGTGCTCAGGGGCATTGACGCTACTTTCGAGAAATGGCGCGCCCGCAAGATAAGGCGGCGGCTCGTGAACTCGGTCGCCTACTGCACGCAAGCCGTTTTGGAAGCTGCAAAACGCGTGACTTCCCGGACTACCCGCAACGCAACTACGAGCGAACCGCCATTCGCGGTCGACGAGTTGCTTGCTCACCTTAAGAACGCCAGCGCGGCGCTTCGAAAGCGGCCCGAGCAGCCCTTTCAGGAAGTTGCGTCATCTTTGGACACGCTTGCTGCTGACGCGGAATATCACCTGCAGCATCTGGAACAGCTGGAACAGCGATTGACGGCCATGGAAGACAAGATGGTCGCTGCGGTTCGAAGTCTCGAAAGCGAAGAGAGTCTTTATTCCATTCGACAAACGCTCGATCTTGAACTTAGACCATATCGCGGCAGAATGACAGCGGAACAACTTGCTATGCTCGAACGCCGTTATCTCGATACTGCTCTATTGGCCCGGGCGGAGTTGCCGCGACTTAGCCTCTTCTACTTGCGCTGACTTTGATAGAGTCTCCAGAGTGGACGCGACGCCGCTTCGGCCTAAGAGCTTGCACTGGATAGCGCTCGCTCTCCTGGTGTTATCCGTCTGCATCAACTACGCTGATCGTGGCAACCTCGGGGTCGCCGCCAAGAGCATCGAATCGGAGCTGCACGTCAGACCAGACCAGCTCGGCATATTGCTCGGGTCTTTTTCTCTGACCTACGCGTTTTTCCAAATACTTGCAGGCAAACTGATTGACCATTGGAACGTGAATTGGGTCTACGCCGCGGCTTTCTTTCTGTGGTCTTCAGCTACAGGTCTGACGGGCTTGGCGCCGGGTTTTTCGGCCATCCTCGCCTTGCGTTTAGTACTCGGCGCAAGCGAATCGGTCGCCTATCCTGCTTACTCCAAAATGATCGTAATCAGTTTTCCAGAGCAGCTCCGCGGAACCGCCAACGCCTTAATCGACGCTGGATCGAAGGCCGGACCGGCGCTCGGTGTACTCCTGGGCGTGAAGATGATCGAGTGGTTTTCATGGCGTGGAATGTTCTTCGTCATCGGCGCTGCCAGTTTGTTCTGGCTCCTACCTTGGTGTCTGATTGCGCACAGACTTCCGGGCAAGCGGAAGATTGTTGCTTCAGGATGGACCGCCCCAAGCTACCGTGAAATTGTTTCCCAGCGCGCCTTGTGGGGAACGGCTCTGGGCCTGTTTGCCGGAAATTACGCTTGGTTTCTTTTCTTGAATTGGCTGCCTTACTATTTCGAAGACGAGCGGCACTATACAAAGGATCGGCTCGCCTTGTTTGCTTCTCTCCCGTTTTGGGCAGTCGCCATATCATCTATGCTCTTCGGAGTGTTGGCCGACGCGCTTATACGCCGCGGCTACCCGGCGGGCCGCGTCCGGCAAACATTCGTTTGTGCCGGTTTATTGGGTTGTGCCGCTTTTATGCTGCCGGCTGTATCGGTTTCTAGCGACCTGCTTGCGAATGTGCTTTTAATCGTCGCTTTCATTTTTATGGGCGCTTTCTCTTCCAACCATTGGGCGTTCACGCAAATGCTCTCGGGCCCGCATGCAGCCGGAAAATGGACGGGCTTTCAGAATTGTGTGGGAAACTTCGCCGGTATGGCCGCCCCGTATATCAGCGGTGTCGCTCTGCAAGCCATGCATTCGTTTTTTACCGCGTTCGCGATTGCCTCGGCGATTCTGCTCTTTGGAGTACTCGGGTACTGGGTCGTGGTCGGAAAACCGAGCGAAATTATCTGGAACAGACCTCTCACAACGCCAGATCAAGTAACCTATAGTTAATGGACGGTTCATATTAACTCCGCGTAATCAATTTCGGTCTGCGCCGTCCAATGGTCTTAAGGAAGCGGTTACTTGGATTCGAGCCGCTGTCCGAAGTTAGGTGTGTTTGGCTACGTTCGTTGCCGCGTATGCTGGACGCCAACAAGTTGGCGCACCTCCTGCAATGGCTCAGTGCGCCCGCCGGTGGGTATCTTCCTCCGAGTGCCCACCGGCCCTCGTCCCTTTCAGCCGGGTAGCTGAAACTCTCCCTTCAAGCCCACTAACGAAATTCGGAATGCCGGCCTGTGGATCTCCACGACGGGGCTCTTGATTCCGGCCAACTTCGCCAGTTCCGAAAGCTCGCCGGCGCGAAACGAGGCTCGAACCGAAATCGGTCC
>JAFASD010000300.1 GCA_019244945.1 Acidobacteriaceae bacterium
TGATGGTAGCGGTCACCGTCGCTGTGGAACCTGAAACTGAAATAGACGGCTGCCCCGACGGCAGGGTGGCGCCGAACAAGCGGTTTGGGAAGTTAGCCGCGAAGAATGCGGACGCCGCTGTGCTGCCCGAGTTCGCACCCGCGAGAGCGGCTGCATCTGCCGCCGCCTGCAAATGAGTTTGCACCAGAAACAACATCCCGACATCAATCGCCAACCCGATCATCGGGAGCAAAACCCCGATCATCAGCATGAAGAGCACCAGTACGGAGCCGCGCTCGGAAGCAGGCTTGGTCATTCCCCGAATACCGCGCGTGCGGAACTGTGCATCGTTCCCAGGAAGCTCCAGTATGAGATGTCCGGGCTTGTGATCCATATTTCGGCGACATAGGCTGATTCGCCAGCCCCTAGCGTCATCACTGACGAGAAATTTGACACCTGATCGCTTGAGTCCGTATATTCACAGGACGTACTTACATTTCCGTTAGAGGACAGCGAGCAGGGGGGCGTGCCAAGCGAGCTTGCACTATGCACTGAGGTATTCCCTATCACCAGCCGGTTCACGAAAACGTTCTTGCCCGAGTTGGTACATCCGCTGCTATAACCCGCACCGCTGCAATCGGACGAGGTTAGATTCGTAACTGTCGTAAGGTAGATAACTGTGTTGCCTCCGCTCGCGCTTAGGTTGAGAGCGGGCGCCATTGCCGCCAATAGATTCTGTGCGGTCGCTTGGGAAAAGTCCGTTCCATTGAAATAGGCCCGCGCGGCGTTGCGGCAAAGCTCGGTCATCTGAATCGAGCGAACCAGGCTCATTCCGAGTGTGAGCGTGCCCAGGAACAACGGCAGGATCATAAAGGTGAAGGTGAATGCAAACTCCACGATGGAGCTGCCCCGCTCGCGCTGCAATCGCAATGAGTTCACTCGGTGCATGTGTTTGATGAACTACCTTCCATCACGTCCATGCTCATCGCGCTTGCGCTCACGCTGCCATGAGACAAAGCCGCCGATCCCCGGTAAATGGGGCCAAACGACTTGAGTGTCAGCCCGGTAATACTTACTTTCAACACATTTCCGCCCGCCGGCCCGCCGCTTGGGATTACCGCTAGCGTGCTTGGATTTAAATACTGAATATGAACCACCGAAGACGCATTCGAGGAGTTGACAAATCCCATTGAATTTTGTCCAACCACCTGTCTGATCGATGCATCCAATCCCGATTGCCCGGAGGCTATCCTACACGTGACGCCCCACCGCACGCCCTGCCGTGCGCCGTATTGGAGCGAGGCCTGAGCAAACACTATCCATGCCACGTCCAGCACCAGCATGACGAATGCCAGGAAAGGCAGGATAACGATCCCAAATTCAATGGTTTGGGAGCCGCGCTGCCGTACTCTGCGAATGCTAAGTTTAGTGTGATCCCTTGGGTTCGTTCGAAGCATACACGATGACATACGTTGCCCGTTTCGCACGTCATAGATGTCATATCGGAGGCACGGTGACCCGACCCCACCGAATTTCTCGTTCACCGCTGGCTTGTCGTCTTTGGTAGCGTGGGATCAACGCTCTGCGCGTGTGGATTCCGGAGAATGTTATGTTTCCTCCGGTATCCGTCGATTATGTCTCAGAAGCTCGAATGATCCCCGCCAACGACTCCCCCCCTGCCCGGTCGCGTTTCCAGCTGATTTACTGGGCAGTCGCGGTATTGATCGCGGCGCCGCTGCTGTATTTTTCGTTGCGCGGCATCCAATGGGCGCAGGTTCGGAACGTGCTTTCGCGAGCGGGCCTGGCTTTGGTTGGGCTATGGATCGTACTGGGTACCTTTTCCCTTTTTTTGCGAGCTCTTCGCTGGCGGGTTCTGTTGCGGGCGCAGGCGCCTATTGGTGTTGCTACTGCGTTCTGGGCAACTGTAGCGGGCTATTTTGGAAACAATTTTCTTCCGGCGCGGGCTGGTGAACTGGTGCGCAGCGTTATGATCCGGGCGCACTCAGGGCTGAGCACGACATTTGTTTTAACAACCGCGCTTTCTGAGCGCTTGTGCGATGCCATCACGCTAGTGATGATCAGCTCTGTCATCTTGCTCGTCATGCCGACGCGGCCCGGCTGGTTCGATCGCGCGGCCCGGCCATTCGCGATTCTCGGCCTTTGCGGAGCGCTGGGCATCATTATTGCCCCGCGCCTGGAAGGAGTTTGGCGCTCCGTGCTAGGCAGAGTGCCGCTACCAAAGACCATCCACGATAAGTTTCTGGGGATCTTGGAGCAAATCTTGATTGGCCTCCGAACCTTCCACGAGACTCGGCGCCTTCTGGTGTTTGTTGTATTCACGTTGGTCATCTGGTTTTCCGATGCGATCGGAACTGTGATCGGGATGCACGCGCTCGGTTTAACTATCAGCTTGCCGGTGGCGTTTTTGTTGATTACCGGATTAGGGTTGGGAAGCGCGCTTCCATCCACGCCGGGATATGTGGGCATCTATCAATTTGTGGCGGTGAGTGTGTTGACGCCGTTTGGCCTCAGCCGGGCGGATGCCATTGCCTATACCCTGCTGGCGCAGGCGCTGCAATATGGAGGAATCGGAATTTTGGGATTGCTGGCGCTAACGCGGACAGGGGCGTACGGCGAGGGCTCGCGCTCTCTTTGGTCGCGGCTCAGACACGCGTAAATGCGCACGGCAGGCGAAATCATTTTTCGCGCTCGTCAGGAATCTTCCAATCTGCTTTTGCTGACGTCGCCTCCCGATTTTTCGGGGGATACCCCGCTCGAACTGGCTTTGCCCGATCCGCATGGTGTTGCGGACGCATTGAGAGGGTCGCAATACGCTTCGGTCATCGAATCGACCGCGCGAGATCTGCTCGCTCACCACATCCCGCTGCTCGGCGCGACCATCGATACTGGCCCGAAGATACACTGGCGTCGCGACTACGTGCATGCAATCGAATCGGGCAGCGCTTATTTCCGGAGCATACCGTATTTGAGTTTCGCCTCGGTTGGAGACCATAAATTCGTTTGGGAGTTGAATCGCCATCAGCACCTGGTTCTCCTCGCCCAGGCTTTCCTATTAACAGGATCTAAAGATTTCACGCAGGAGATTTTCACGCAACTGGATAGCTGGCTCGAACAGAATCCTTTTCAGCGTGGGATCAATTGGGCGAGCGCGCTGGAGGTCGCGTTTCGGGCGCTCTCGTGGATCTGGGTTTACCATCTGACCGCTTCCGAGATGGGGGATCGGTTCCGGCGGCGATTCCTGAGCGAGCTTTACCGGCATGGCCGGTATCTGGCCGTGAACCTCTCCGTGTATTTTTCTCCGAACACGCATTTATTGGGGGATGCTGTGGCGCTGTTTGCTCTCGGCACACTGTTTCCGGAGTTTCCTGAATCCAACGCATGGAGGGAAAGCGGCGCGAAGATTGTCGAAGCGCAACTGGTTTCTCAGGTGCGGAAGGATGGCTCGCATTTTGAGCAGTCGACGTACTATCACGTGTACGCGCTGGATTTTTTTCTGTTTTTCTACGTGCTGGCGGGGCGACCCGAGAAGTTCCGGGCGCCGCTTGTAGGGATGGCGGAATACCTCCACTGGCTGCTCGGCCCCAGCCGGCGTATTGCCTTCATTGGCGATGACGACGGCGGGCGCGTGTTCCATCCCTATGGGCAGCGCGATCAGTTTGGGCGCGCCACGCTCGCGACATGTGGAATACTGCTCGGACGCGGAGAGTGGGCCGGCACGCTAGAAGATATCGCCGAGCAGGCGGCTTGGTGGATCGGCGCGGACGCATTGCAATTGGCGCGGCAAGAGCGCTCGAGTCCTTTCGGCGCCCGGCTGTTCCAGCAAAGTGGCGCAGCGTTTCTGGAATCCGGTGCCCTGTCGGTTCAGATGAATTGCGGGGGTTTCGGCGCAGGCAGTGCAGGTCATAGCCATTCGGACACGTTAAGCGTTATTGCGTCCCTCCGTGGCGAGCGCATTTTTGGGGATCCAGGCACATACACCTACGCCGATCCGGACGAACGGAACTGGTTTCGCGGTTCGGCGGCGCATAACACCGTCCGCATTGACGAGTTGGATCAGGCTGAGACTGCGGGACCATTCCGCTGGGCGTCCAAGCCGCAAGTGGCGTTGACCGCATGGAAACCGCAGCCTGACGGGGGATTCGTGGACGCGATTTGCAGGTACGGGCAATTCACGCACCGACGCCGGGTGCTGCTTAAACCGGAACAGCTGCTGGTATTGGATGAGATTTCCGGCCCGGCGGGCGAACACACTTGTGAGCAGATTTGGCAACTTGGGCCGGGCGCTTCGAAGGTCAAAATGTCTTTTTCCGCTCCGGCGTCGAGATGCGCATCGAAATGGTCGCCAGCGTATGGAGCGAAGTGTCCGGGAACAGCACTTGTTGCGACGGTGACGGGCTGTTTACCGGTCGGGATTGCGATGTTTCTTACGACCGGCGGGGACCGGGAGATCACGATTGCAGAAGCGCGCAAAATTCTGGAGCCGTACGGATGATATCGGATCTGTACGTCTCTTCGAAGAGCGATAGACCACCGTTACGAGTCGGATTACTGCTAGATACCCCGGTTCTCGCAGCGGCGCTCGCCGGCATCGTTGTCGATATTCAGCGCAGCGATTTCGCGCGAATAGAGCTGGTGGTTTACAACGGCTCTGCAAATTCTGTTGTTTCTCCGCCCGAATCGGGTTCGCGGCTGGCGACTTTGTGGCGTGTGGCGCGTGATTCTAATCGGCGCGCCGATCTCGGATGGGCGCTTTACACGAAAGCCGATCAACGGTTTTCCCGGGTCGAGGAGGACCCTCTGGCCGGAGTTGACTGCACGCCTCTGCTCGAAGGCGTGGAGGTGATGCGGGTAGAGCCGATTACCAAGCGCTTCGTACACCGATTCCCTGACGATGCACTCGACGTCATTCGGGCGAAGCGGCTGGATGTTCTTCTGCGGTTCGGGTTCAACATCTTGCGCGGAGGAATACTCACGGCTGCGAAATATGGGGTCTGGTCGTTCCACCATGGCGACAACGATTACTATCGCGGCGGACCGGCGCACTTTTGGGAGATGCACGAGCATAACCCGCTCTCGGGCGCCATGCTTCAGATTCTAACGGAAGAATTGGACGGCGGACGCGTGCTCGTAAAGGGGTTGTTCGCTACGGAATCGGGGATGTCCCTGAGGCGTAACCGCGTTCAACCGTACTGGGGTAGCGCACATTTCGTGATGGCGAAGCTCTGGGAACTGCATCGCTTCGGATGGGAGCACGTCGAGGCACGCGCCCTTGTGCCCACGACCTACTTGGGCCGACGCAAAATCTATCGCAGGCCCGAAAACCTGGAGATCGCCCGTTGGGCGGTTCCTCAGATTCTCAGCAGAGCGGGCCGGAGGGTGTGGCGGGCCGCAACCGGAATGGAAGAGCCGCGCCATTGGCGAATCGCCATTCGGATGAATTCCAGCCATTATCTATGGGAGGAGGCGCAACCCGATATGCGCGGATTCCAATGGATTGAATCGCCGAACGATCGTTTCTATGCAGATCCTTTTCTGATTGCGCACGAGGGTAAGCACTGGGTGTTTTTCGAAGAGTACAGGTACTCGGAGGAACGCGGCGTGATCGCGTGCGCGGAATTGACGGAGGAGGGAGCGATCGGCTCGCCCCCCGTTGCGCTCGATACGGGAAAACACGCTTCCTATCCGTACATTTTTCGAGATGGCGATTCGATTTACATGATTCCGGAGACGATGCAGCAGGAAGCGGTTTCGTTATACCGGTGCGTTCGGTTTCCGGATAAATGGGAGATACAAGCGGAGCTATTCCGCGGTCCGGCGGTGGATACTTCCGTATGGACGCAGGATGGTCTTTGGTGGTTTTTTGTCACGCTTGTGGAGCGCCGGGGAGGAGCGATTGGGCTTTACCTTTTCTTTTCGGAGAGCCTCACTGGTAAGTGGCAATATCACCCCTCGAATCCGATATCGCTGGATGTGCGCAATGCGAGAGGCGCCGGAGCGATCCAGCATCGCGGCGGGAGGTTAATCCGGCCCAGCCAGGACGGAAGCAAGCGCTATGGTTACGCGGTGAATTTTCGCGAGATCACCCAAATAACGCCAGAACGGTATGAGGAACGGCCGCTGGTTACCGTACGGCCATCCTGGCATCCGAGCCTGCTGGCGATGCACACGTATAACCGCCTCGGAAATTTTGAAATCATCGATGGGTTGACGCGCGGGCGATCGAAGATTCGGAATATCTAACGTTTTGCCGATAAAATGAGGGAGTTGCGGTCCCTTACCGAGCGTGAAACTGGCTGAAGCACTAGCGATTGTTCAGAAAGCGCCAGGCGACGCAGAAGAGCATCGGGTCATGCTGGCGTGCGGATTCACGCCGCTGCATTTGCAAAACTATTTTGCGGCCCATCTTCAAAAAGCTTTACCGAACCGCAAAATTCGCGTGCTTACCGGGCTGTACGATGATCTTCCGGGGACACTGGCCCAGTTTGGCGAGAGCGAGGCCCAGGCGTGCGCTTTGGTGATGGAATGGAGCGATCTCGATGCGCGGCTGGGGTACCGCAGCTTAGGCGGATGGGGCACACGGGTGAGTTCGAGCATTGTTCAATCGGCAAAAGAAAGCCTGGGACGAATCGAAGCCATGATCGGCGCGATTCCGGCCTTTTCGAAGCTGGCGATTTCCCTGCCAACGCTAGCTCTTCCTCCCGGATTTCACACGACGGGCTGGCAAGCAAGTCCGGCAGAATTGGCGCTGGAGCAGGCCGTCGCGGAGTTCGCTCGCAAGATCGCCATCCATTCGCCTGTTTTGCTGGTCAATCGGCAGCGCCTGGATGTGATATCGCCACCGCACCTGCGCTATGACTTTCGTTCGGATCTGCACACCGGCTTCCCCTACACAATGGCCCATGCCGACGCGCTTGGCTCGGCATTGGCGGCATTGATCGAAGCTCCTCAACCGAAGAAGGGCTTAATAACCGATCTCGATGACACGCTCTGGGCCGGCTTAGTGGGAGAGGACGGGCATGAAAACGTGTCCTGGGAGTTGGCCAAGCACAGCCAGATGCATGGGCTATACCAACAGATGCTCCATGCGCTTGCCGATCAAGGCGTACTGATCGGAATCGCGAGCAAAAATTCAGCGGAACTGGCCGAGAAAGCCCTTTCGCGGCAGGATCTGGCTATTGCGCGGGCCAAGATTTTTCCGACGGAAGTGCATTGGGAACCGAAATCAGGTCCTGTGGAACGCATTCTGAAGGTTTGGAACATTGGGGCCGACAGCGTCGTTTTTGTCGATGACAATTTGATGGAACTGGAGGAGGTGCGGGCGGCACATCCGGGGATGGAATGCATTCTTTTCCCCAAGAGCGATTATGTTGCAGGGCTGGCTTTCTTGCAGCGCTTGCGCGATCTCTTTGGTAAACCCGTAATTTCCGAGGAAGACACCTATCGGCTTAATAGCGTGCGGCAGATCGCGCCCGTTGCGGAGGTCAATGGAACGGGGGATTTAACGGAGCGATTTCTCGCTGCGGCCGAGGCGACCATCACTCTGGAGTACAACCCACCTCCAACCGATACAAGAGTAGTGGAACTGGTTAACAAAACGAATCAGTTCAATTTGAACGGCGAGCGCTACTCCGGGGCGGAATGGCGGCGCGTCTTAGCAGAGCCGGGGAGTTTTGCGCTGGCGGTTTCTTACAGTGACAAGTTCGGCCCGCTCGGGAAAATTGCGGTAATACGGGGCAAGCAGAAGGAATCCAGGCTCCATATTGAAACGTGGGTCATGAGCTGCCGGGCATTTTCGCGGCGGATTGAGCACCAATGCGCCATGCAGCTCTTTCGGGAGTTCGAAGCGGAGGAATTGGTATTGGATTTTAAGCCGACTCCGAGAAACGGGCCGCTGCAGGATTTTTTGACAAGTTTATTGGGCGAGAGCCCAGGGGTCGAAAGCCGGCTAAGCCGCGAAGATTTTGAGCGAAAATGTCCGAAGCTGTATCACACGGTCGTGAAGCGAAATGGATAACAGAGAAAAGCGTTTGGAGGGGATTTTCGAGACTGTTTTTCCGGATCTCTCGCCCGACAGGGTCAGGACAGCCTCACAAGACTCGTTAGAGAATCCAAATGGATTTCGACGATGCGGCGCGCCTGACGTCCTTCTCTGAGATTATGGATTACCTGCATGAGAGGGTTGCGAATCCCACCATCTAATCCCTCTGCAAGCACAGCAGACTTCCTGCGGTTGCACCATATCGGATACGTGGTGAACAACATAGAAACAACCATGCTTGGGTTTGCGCGTTCGCTGAATGGCGTTTGGGATCAGGAAATTTTCAGTGATCCCATTCAGAAGGTAAGGGTCGCGTTCCTTTCGCCGCCTGGAAGCGAGGCACAGATCGAGTTGGTACAGCCAGAGTGGGAAACATCGCCGGTACGAGCTTTCCTGGAACGAGGCGGCGGCTTGCATCATTTGTGCTACGAGGTTGAGGACTGCAAGAATTCGCTGTCCGCAATGCACGAGCGAGGTGGCACGATTCTAAGGAACCCGAAACCGGCTGTGGCCTTCGGCGGGCGCAGGATCGCCTGGGCGCTCACGGCAGAGAAGCTGCTGCTCGAGTTTCTCGAAATACGTCTGAGATGAGGCCCCTGCGCCGCTGGCTCGTCCCTGCTAACCGGCTCGCCCGGCACCATCTCGTAAAGAACACGGCAGCGCTACTTCTGGTTCAGATTAGCGGCTACGTGGCCCCGCTGATCGTTTTGCCATACCTGTCGCGAATCCTCACGACCGAGCACTTCGGGCTGATCGCTTTCGCGACCTCGTTTAACTGGTACTTCATCACGCTGGTCGAGTATGGATTTAACCTCACGGCAACCAGGCGAATTGCAATTCATTGCGACAACCCGAAGGAGGTGTCACGAATCTTCAGCTCTGTCATGGCTGCAAAGGCGTTCCTGACAGTTGCCGGCTTGGCCATCATGGTCACGATTGTGATGGCGACGCCGAAGTTGCGGCCCCATTTTCTTCTCTTCTGCCTCAGCTATTTGGCCGTGATTGGCGATCTGCTTTTTCCGCTTTGGTTTTTTCAGGGATTGCAGAAGATGCAGACGCTACTGTGGCGTGATCTGTGCGCGAAATTTCTCTCCCTAGCCCTGATTTTCGCGTTCGTACACCGGGATGACCAATACCTGTGGGCGGCTGGTTTTCAAGCTGGATCGACGGTGGTGGCAGGAGTGCTGGGTCTGTGCACGATTCCCTTCGTGGCGCCCATCCGGTTTATCATGCCGACCTTCCGAGACGCCCTCCTCGCGCTGCGCGAGGGATGGGCAGTTTTCCTGTCGATGGCGGCTATGACCCTCTCCTCTTCGACCAACATTTTCATCTTGGGGCTGCGGTCCGGCCCGGTGGACGTAGCCTATTACATAGCGGCTTATCGGCTTACTGTGGTCATACGGATGCTGGTCTCACCGGTGGTGACGGCTCTATATCCGCACATCAGCCACATGGCGGTAAATTCGCGAGAAAATGCAATCGCGTTCTTACGGAAATACGCGGTGGTCTTGGCCTCGCCCTTTCTGGCTATTTCCCTGGTTTTGCTGGCCGGCGCTTCACCCATCATCAAAATCCTGTATGGCGCGAAATACGTCCCGGCAATCCCTTTGCTGCGCATTCTGGCATTCAGCCCTTTTCTGCTGGCCTTTCAGCACGCGTACTCGACGTTCTATATGCTGGCGTTCGGCTATGAAAAAGAGTGGTCTCGAATCATTTTCTTGACGGCAGTTCTGAACTTTTTCCTTCTGATCCCTTTGATCTATACGATTTGGCCGCCTTCGGCTGTCGCGATCACGGGCATCCTCCTGGACGGTTTCGTTGCTACGGCTACGTACATGTTCTATCGGAAAAACACCTCGTCGATTCCGCAGCCCGTTCCCGCCTAGAGCAGGTAAATGAATGGGCGTCATTGACCAATTCACGCTGAAGGTGCGGCGCGGGGAAGGCCCGGTATACGGAGCGCTTCGCGGGTTCGCAAAGGGCATATTGCGGTCCAACCTGCCTCTCCCGGGTTTTCTGCGGCC
>JAFASD010000455.1 GCA_019244945.1 Acidobacteriaceae bacterium
TGAGCGGCTATGCAGCCGGGGTCACTGTGGACAGCTCCGGGAATGCCTATGTCACGGGTCAAAATTCGAATAACAACGGATTCTACGTGACGAAGTTCAATTCCACTGGAACAGTGGTTTACAACACCACCGTCGGAAGCGGCCCCAACGTATGGCCGTATGGAATCGCGCTTGACAGCACAGGGAAGGCTTACGTTACCGGCCAAATCTATTCCGGCAGCACTTTGCCGACGTCATCGAATGCCTACCAGAGCACCGTAACCGGTTCTTATAACGCTTTTCTTGCTGTAATCTCCGCGGATGGATCGACGGTTCCCTATGCAACGTATCTCGGTGGAAGCGATTCCAGCCAAAGCGCTGGCCTGAGTGTAGCCGTCGATTCCAGCCAAAATGCCTACATTAGCGGCTGGACTGAATCCGCGACGTTCCCGACTACGAGCGGTGCCTATCAAACAGCCTTTTCGCCTTCGCAGGACGGTATTGTGGTGAAAATCAACCCCTTGGCATCCACGGGACCGACATCCCTTGTCTATTCGACACTACTCGGGCCAGGCAATTCATACCTGATCGGAATTGCGGTCGATAGCTCGGGAGACGCTTATGTCACCGGCTTCGGAGCAGCAGGATTCCCCGTCACAGCGGGCGCCTTCCGGTATTCCGGAGTCGATTCCACCAGCGGCGGAGTGTATGTAACGAAGCTTAACTCCACTGCCAGTGCGCTCGTGTATTCCGCCTATCTGGGATACGGGACCGGCTATGGTATCGCGGTGGAAGGCCAGTCGAATCCGAGCGCCTACGTCACGGGAGAGGTTAATTACGCCGACTTCCCGACGACCTCCGGAGCTTACCAGACCTCATATGCGGGAGGGTTCGCTACAAAGCTCAGTTCGGATGGCAGTACTGAGACTTATTCGACGTTTCTCGGAGGCCCTAGCAGTTACACGGGCGGTACTGCCGTACTCCCGACGAGCATCGCTCTACCGAACGGTTGTTCCTCATCGTGCAATGCCTATATAGCCGGATACACGAATACCGCCGACTTCCCGGCGATCAATCCGATTCAGAGCACCCCTTCGAACACCGGCAACTCCGGGTTCATCGTCGAGCTCGCGGCGGACGGCGGAAGCGCACTGTTCTCGAGCTATCTGAGCGGATATAATTCAGGCGTTTACAACCAGCAGGACAGCCAATCGTTTGGAATAACGCCTTCGATTGGCGTGGACAGCTCGGGAAACATGTCGGTGGTGGGTGATATTTACAGCACCAGCGATTTTCCGATTACCATTTCGACAGCGAATCCTACATACGCCTTTCTCGCGAAAATTGGCCCTGCAACTACCCCATTTACGATCGCTTTGCCTTCGACGATCAACTTCGGGAATCAGGCGGTCGGCGTGAGCACGAGCATTTCCAATGGGACCGCGACGGTCAGGTTGCGCAATATGAGCGCCACGGCTGCGACCCTGCAGTCGATCACCACATCGGCGAGCATTTTCTCGGAATCGGATAACTGCGGCGGTAGCATTCCGGCTGGTGGTTTTTGCACCCTCAGCCTCAACTTCACGCCCGCGGCGCCTGGCGCCCGCACCGGTACCGTAACTGTGACTTCGAACGCCAGCGACAGCCCGACCACGATTACCGTGAATGGCACGGGTGTCGACGCCCCATATATTACGGCATCACCAACCAGCCTGGTGTTCGGCGATCAGGCAACCGGCACGTCGAGCGCCCAGCAGAGCGTCACGCTGACCAATATCGGCGACGAGACTGCCGCTTTGTCTGTTTACACAAATACAGTGAACTTTAGCGAGTTAAATAACTGTCCCAGCCAGTTGGCGCCCGGATCGAGCTGCCTTGTGAACGTGACGTTTTCTCCCACTCAGCCTGGCTTAGCCACTGATAATCTTTACTTCTATTCACCGAGCTTTGGAACGGGAAGCATTCCGCTCTCCGGTTCCGGAACGGTGACTGGCGCGAACAGCGCGATTTCCCTTTCCGCCACTTCCCTTAGCTTCGGCAATCAGGTCGTTAATACGACCAGCCCCATTCAGCAGATTTTCGTAACGAACAACGGCAGCGTACCGATTGTCATTCAGTCGATTACCACGAGCGTCACTTCGGGCAGCGGTAACTTTACGATCTCCTATAACGCCTGCGGCAACCCAACGGGTTCACTCAGTCCCCAGGCCAACTGCCAACTCCAAGTAACGTTCACGCCCACTGCTGCCGGAACGGTCACCGGAACGCTGACCATCAACGACAGCGCGACCGGTAGCCCCCAGACGGTATCGCTCACCGGAACGGGTGTGGCGGCGACAGAAACTCTCGAGTTCTATCCGGGCACGGCGATCGCGTTTCCGGACACGCCAGTTGGCGTGACGAGCGGTTCGCAGATCGTTTATGCGCAAAACACTGGTACGGCTCCGATCACTATGGACCGCGTTGTGGTCAGTGGCGATTTTCATATCAGCAGTACGACTTGCGAGGCGACTACGCTTCCCGGTACTCTGAATGACGGCGCTTCGGGTTCGTATTCGTATTGCTACGCATACGTGGTGTTCACTCCAACAGCAACGGGCGCGCGAACGGGCACGCTAACGTTTATCGACAGTGCCTCAACCAGCCCGCAGGTAGTGAATCTTTCCGGAAATGGCATCACGGCGAGCGGCACGCTCGCGTTGGATCCCACGCAGCTTGATTTCCCGAGTCAGGCGATAGGGACTACCAGCGCCGCGAGCAGCAGCGAAGCTGTATATCTGAGCAACCCAGGTAACACGCCGATCACCATCAACAACTGGAGCGCGACTGGTGACTTCACGGTTACGAACTGGTATTGTTCAACGCCTCCGTTCACTCTCAATCCAGGAGGAAGCTGCGGAATTTACATTCAGTTCACGCCCTCAGCCTCTGGAACGCGTACAGGAACTCTAACCGTCAACAGTACGGCCGGTAATCAAACCGCGGCACTTAACGGAACGGGTGTGACCGCTACACAAACTATTCAAATTACCCCGACTTCGATGACTTTCGGTAGCGTAGTCGTGGGTCAAACGGCGAGCCAATACCCGTTGTACATACAGAATACAGGGACAGAACCGGTCTCGCTCACGACACTCGGAGCGTTAAGCGGCACCAACGCAGGCGATTTCACCGTGAACACCTATACTTGTCCGGTCGGCGGAAACTTGCAGCCAGGTACCAGTTGCGAGATGCTCGTCTCCTTCACACCGGGCGGCACGGGCTCCCGGACTGCCAGTCTACAAAATGTCGATTCCGCCGGGACGCAGAACGTGCCTCTGAGCGGGACGGGAGTAAGTGCAACGCCGACCTACACCACTTCCTATGCCGAGCTTGTTTACAACAGCCAGGTACAGGGAACTACCAGTCCGACCAACACTTACACGTACTTCTATAACAACGGCACGCTTCCCGTTACGCTCGGCACAGCTACGGTTACGTCGGGGTTTGTAAAACCCTCAGGCGACGATACCTGCAGCGGCTCAACGATTACCGGCGGCGGGAATTGCTATGTCTATGTTTCCTTCGCCCCAACGACACCCGGCTACACAACGGGAACCTTGACCTTCAAAAACAGCTCCAACACGACCCTGGCGACAGTAGCCTTGGCCGGCTATTCTCCGGCCGCGGCGAACTCGGCTTATCTGGATCCAACGGGCCTGAACTTCACCAATCAAGTAGTGACTACGACTTCGAACTACCAAACCTTGACGCTGTATAACTCAGGCAACCTCCCATTCACGGTAGGCACACTGAATGGCACGAATGTCGGCACACCGCCTACTGATGAGTTTTCTATCTCGTCAGGCAACGGGGGCGGGGATAACTGCAGTGGACAGACTGTCCAGCCCGGAAGCAGTTGCAGCGCTTACGTCACCTTTACGCCATCGGCGACGGGCACACGAACCGGGAGCCTAAGTTTCCCAGTGACTTACGCGGACAGTACCACCGCCACTTTCACCGCGACTCTGGCCGGAACCGGAGTGGCCGAAACAAATTCAGCCGTGGTTTCGCCCACTGCCGCCTCGTTTGTCGACCAGACTGTAGGCGCCACTACGCCTTACACTGTCCAGCTGAATTTAACCAACAGCGGAAACCAGCCGTTCACAGTGGGCACACTCAGCGGAACGAACACGATCGTCGGTTCGAGCGGAACGGGAGAGTTTTCCACATCGTCTGCAAATGGGGGTAGCGATAACTGCAGCCACGTGACCCTGCAGCCCGGCAGCACTTGCATTGTATATGTAACCTTCACGCCGTCAGCCACGGGCACGCAGACTGGAAGCATCACCTTCCCGGTCACATTTAAGGATGGTACGACCGCCAATCCGACCGCCACACTCTCCGGCAACGGCGTCGCGGCCAACAAAGGCTTGCAAATCTCTCCGTTGAGCTTGCAGTTCCCGGTTCAAGTGGTTAGCACCACTAGCTCGGCGCAGGGCATTACTGTGAAGAATTTGGGGAACACGCCTGTGCATTTCGGCACGGACAGCGTTACGGGAGACTTCGCAATCAGCTATGACAGTTGCGTCGGCACCAATCTGGCCTACAACCAGACCTGCCAAATCAACGTGACGTTTACACCCTCCACGACCGGAAATCGCACCGGAACGCTGACCATTGCCGATAATGGGACGGGCGGGCCGCATGCGGTCTCTTTGAGTGGTACGGGCATTCCCGCCAACCAACAAATCACGTTGTCCCAGACTACGGTTGCGTTCGGAAACCAGCCTGCCGGTTCGACCAGTTCTCAGATGGCGGTTTACATAACCAACCAGAGCGATTCGACCGTCACGGGGTTCACCATCGCCCTCGGCGGCACGAATCCGAGTGACTTCACGTTGAACACGAACAACTGCCCGACGGGCGGCGGGAATCTGGGCGCCCGAGCGACATGTGCAATTTTGGTCGCATTCGCTCCAGTGACCGGCACGAGCGGCGCGCTCTCCGCCACAGTTACGGTCACTGACTCTGATTCGGGGAGCCCGCGCACCATCACGCTGACCGGCACCTCGGTCACAGCAGGTCCGGCGGTGGCCTTCACTCCAGGATCAGGTCTGACATTCGCCAGCCAGAGCGTCGGTACGACCAGCCCGGCGCAGACCTTCAGTGTGACCAACACGGGTACAGCAAACCTGACTATTACCGCGGTAACCTCGACCGATGCAACCGAATTCCCGATCTACTCCGACGGTTGTACGGGCGCAACGCTCCTACCTCATCAGCAGTGCACGGTCTCCGTCAGGTTCTCGCCGTCGACGGGAGGCGCGCGATCCAGCACCATCAAAGTTACCGATAACGCGACCGGATCGCCGCAATCCCTACCGGTAAGTGGCACTGGCGTCGGCATACCTGTCGCAGGCGTATCGCCGAGTTCGCTGACGTTTTCATCGCAGGGTACGGGCACACGCAGCGCGTCCCAGCCGGTAACCATTAGTAATACCGGCACAGGTCCGTTGACCATCTCGAACATAGACATCAGCGGAGGGAACCCAGCCGATTTCGCACAGACCAACACTTGCGGAACACTTCCGGCTACCGTGGCCGTTGGCGCAACCTGCACTGTCAACGTGACATTTGCGC
>JAFASD010000517.1 GCA_019244945.1 Acidobacteriaceae bacterium
ATTAACTCTGAAAAGGGAATAGTCGTGTATGTCGTGCGAGTTCGTACCGCGAGCTTGCGGCCATTTTCTCTGGCGACCACCTTCACGGTACGCACTGTCCGCTTATCCGTGATTTCGTCCGGCACATAGCCGACCGTGTAACAGTTCCGGATATCTTGGGCAATTTTGTGAAACACAGGAACAACTCCCTCCAGAGTAGCCGGTTCAAAGAATTGGCCGCCACTGATGCTCGCAATTCTCCGCAGAACTCCGGGATTGAGGTCGCGATCCTCGGGATCAAACAAACCGACTGTATAGATCGTCGCGCGTGAGGATTCGATTAAGCTTAGCAATTCGGGCAGAGTAGTCGTACTTACGTTGTCGCCTCCGTCGCTGACCACGATCAAAGTCCTTTTATCCTGCCTGCTGTATTCCAAATGTTTGAGTGAGTAAGCAATGGCGTCGTACAAGGCGGTTTGACCCACAGCGTGCCCGTAATACAAAGCTGCTCGTAAGGCCTGTAAATTATCAGTAAACAAAGTCTTGGGTGGAAGACCCCGCACGACAGAGTTGTTGAAATTCACCACGAAGAATTCATCTTTCGGGTTGCTTTCTTTTGCAAAGGCCAATCCTGCCAGAATAACTTCCTGTCGCTTGAACCGCATACTGCCGCTATTATCGACAACCAAGCCGATGGTTACGGGAGTATCGACGCTCGCAAACTGCGTGATGTCACGGCTGTGACCATCCTCGGACACCTGAAAACTGTTTTTACTCAGCCCTGTCACATATCCACGGTGCGGATCTTTCACGCTGACGTCCAATAAGACCAAATTTACGTTGTCCGAAATTTTATAGATGCCTTCATTGGCGTCCGCCGTGCTCACAGCCTGCGGGTTGAAGGTAGCCTTCGCTGCCAGGACTGGTCGGCCGAATAACATCACCACCGCGGCCGTTGTCCCCGCTAAGACTGCCAGCCAGATTCGTCCTCGAACCTTCTGTGTCTCCCCCATGGCTGCACCCGTCTGCCGCTACATTCTCACGTCGTCGATTCTCTCCCAAGAAAAACGACGCCTGACGGATAAGCCATCCAGGCGTCGCTCATTCATTCGTTTCGCTAGAGTAAACTCCGGTGAAACGTGGTGATTATGTTTCGAGTTACGCGCGTTTCGTCGTAACAGTAAGCAGTCCAGCTAAGCTCAGGGAAACCAGTCCGGCCAAGCCGACCAAGGGATTCCAACTCGCCGTGTGCGG
Source organism: Acidobacteriaceae bacterium (assembly GCA_019244945.1). Taxonomy (GTDB): domain Bacteria; phylum Acidobacteriota; class Terriglobia; order Bryobacterales; family Bryobacteraceae; genus Bog-105. Next base: position 1,234 of record JAFASD010000517.1, read on the forward strand.
CAGGCTTTGAGGCTGCTGAACCGGAACGGGCGCTACCGTCGTATTCGCTGGCGGTGCTGGCTCAGCGGCGGGGGGAGCTTGTGGCTGAGGCTCGGGGGCTGGTTGCGCTTCAGGCTGAGGCGCAGGCGCCGGAGCAGGCTCGGGCTCCACATAATTCATTGGCACAGGAACGGGAGCGGCTGAAGCTAATTGGGCCACTAACTTCTTCGGATAAGGGAACTCCTGACCGAAGTTGTCACCGGGATAAAACCAGGCCCGTACGGCCTTGGGTACGCCGTTCGGGGTTTCCCAGAAAGCAAATTGCGATTTACCTGTGGGCTCGAGACGGTAATTTGGAATTGCCAGGATCGTGGTCTGCAGATGTTGCTGATCTTTGTCGAAAATCTGGACAATGTGCCGGTTAGATTGTGAATCGAGTAACTTCCACACATAAGTACCCGGGTCCAACACTTTATTTCCCGCGATGATGGGTTCATTGACTGTAACGATGGTCATCTTGTCCCATGCATCGGCGTGAGCTTTAGGGACAAAAGACGTCCCAATCAGACCGAGGCCGGTGACAGCCAAGGCGCCGATGTAGAAAGAACGAAGGTTACTGCTCATGTTTCCTCCAATAAAGAATCTGGTTCATACCGATCAAGTTCGGTTGGCGTGTTCTAACGCACGCTTTGATTTCTCCTTGAATAGAGCACTCAGGTTGCCAAATCGCCAGCAATCGCGAAGTATCAACAATTTACGAGACGTGAAAGATCTGCTGCACGGTGCAAAAAGTACAGGCGTGACGCTCAATTTGACAGGGGGTGGTTGAAAAGCACCAGAACAGGAAGGCGGTAATTCCCGGAATCGCAAAGAGTAATATCCCTATATGGCCCCCCCAGATGAAAAAATCACAACCTTGGCAATTGATGTCGGCGGTACGGGAATCAAAGCATTGCTGCTCGATGCCCGCGGCAAGCCGCTGAGCGAAAGGGAACGCGCCCCCACGCCGAACCCTGCAACGCCGGCCGCGGTTTTCCGCGTTGTCGACAAAGTGATCAAGAAACTGGGACCATTCGATCGCGTTTCGGTCGGCTTCCCGGGCGTGGTGAAGCGGGGAGCCACACTCACGGCTCACAATCTCGATCCGAAGTGGGTCGGGTTTGAGTTGGAAAGAGTTTTGTCCAGACACCTGCGAAAACCGGTGCGAGTCGCCAACGATGCTGCTGTTCAAGGGTTCGCTGCGATTCACGGCAGAGGAGTCGAGCTGGTGATTACGCTTGGAACGGGTTTCGGCTCATCTCTCTTTATCGATGGGCATCTGGTCCCCGGGCTCGAGCTCGCCCATCATCCCTGGCGCAAAAACAAAACGTATGAAGAGTTCCTCGGCAGACGTGGTCTTCAAAAGATCGGCCGCAAACGGTGGAACAAGCTCGTGAAAGAGGCAATCGCGCAATTGGCGGCCTTGTTCAATTACGATCACCTCTATATCGGTGGCGGAAACGCAGTGAAGATTGACTTCGGATTGCCGAGGGACGTTACCCGGGTGCCCAACCAGGATGGCCTGCTCGGAGGCGCCGCATTGTGGCGCAGTCCTACTACTTCACAAAGTAAGGCCACTTCTGTATGAAGTGGTAATGATAGCGGTAAACAAGAAGCGCGACGACGGCCGAGCTCGCCAGAATGGCCGCAGTCACCACGATGAGAATAATGCGCCACGGGAAGCTCTTTCCTTCGCGTCTCAACACCAGCAGATAGCTCGCGAATAGGCCCACAAAATACAACAGGACCATTGGAACCGCGAAGAGCATCATGTTGAAAACGTCGGGTGTCGGCGTTACTACAGCCGCGATGATGGTGATCGCCAGGATCGCGTAACGGCTGTGTCGAAGTAAAAAGCGGGGAGAGGCCAAACGCAGAAGCGTCAAGAAGAAAATAATGACCGGCATCTCGAACACCAGCCCCACGCCCAACGTGACGTTCACAAAAAGATCGAAATACTCGTTGATGGAAACCATCGGCAATACGTCGGCATTCCGGCCAATTCCGAGCAGGAACTCGAGCCCAAAGCGGAAAGCGACGAAATAGGCGAAGCAGCCGCCGGCAATGAACAAACCGGCCGTGCACAGGATGAACGGCACCGCCCATCTCTTTTCGCGCCTGTACAACCCCGGCGAGATAAATGCCCAAACCTGATACAGAATCCAAGGCGATGCCAAAAAAACCGAGACCAGCAGCGGCATCTTCAGCCAGATGATGTTGAACCCCTCCATGGGCGTGATCACGACCAGCTTGGGCGGATTGATATGCAAGTGCTTCAAGGCATCGACCGCGGGTGCTGAAACCGCGCGCCACAGCGGCTCGGCAAAAGAGAGGCTTACCAGGAATGCGACCACCACGCCCAGCAACGCTCGAAGAATGCGCCAGCGCAGCTCTTCCAGGTGCCCCATGAAAGACATCCGGAGCATGCCCTTTTCCTCGTCGTTCTCCTCTTCTTCCTCGGGCGGAGATGAAGGCGGAGGAGGCGGAGGAGTTTTGCCGGCGGGCCGCTGCGCTAGTGCTTGTGGCTTGTCCCACCCATATCAGAGATGCGATCTTCCGTCGTCGAACCATACGGATGGGAAGAACTGGTATAAACCTCTACCGCGGCAGGTTGCAAATCCGGCGCTGATGGCTCCGGTTTCTGATCGGAAGATACAATTTCTCTGTCCGGAGCGTGTTGCTCCTCGCGTTCGTCGGGCATTAAATTTCAGCAGTTAAACGGGATGATGCTCTTCTGGCACGGTCGAATTGCGCTCAGCTGACGGAATGCCATTAGAGCGCGGTACCGTGTCCGCTACCGGTAAGGTTTGCGAAGAAGAGTAATCCCGGTGAGCCTCGGCGTCCTGTGTTGCGGTTGCGCTGGCGGTCGGTTCTGAGTTGCCGGTCTCGAGAGATGGAGAGGAGTCGTGAGATCCGGCTGAGTATGGATACTCCGAACCATAGCGCCCGTATTCGTCATAGCTGTACGGAGCATGAGTTGAGGAGTAATCAGTGTTGCTTGCAGGCTGGACTTGCGATCGGGTTTCCTGTTCCAGTTCGTGCAAGTGAGTTTCAAACGTCGTTTTCAGCTCGTTCTTGGCTCTGCGAAACTCGCTCAGCCCTTTACCGAGCATCCGTCCCAATTCAGGCAATTTTTTTGGACCGAACAGCAGCAGAGCAAGGACGAATATCGCGATCATCTCTTGCATCCCAAGCGGTCCCATCAAATCTCCTTCCTGTGGGTGACGCCTTTATGATAGCCCAGCCGCGCGGCAGTTCGGAAACTCAGATGGCCGTTGATATCATCTGGAGCGAATCCATGATTCGGTTTGGCAGGACGCATGTTGCTCGATCAGCGACGATTTATCTGGGACTTGGACTTGTGAGCGCTTTGCGCATGAATGCTCAGGTGGAATTGAAAGCGGTCGGGCGTGATCGCATCTCAATCGTCATCAATGGCCAGCCGTTCTCGGATTTCTATATCGGAAGTTCTTACGCCAAGCCGTTCCTGGCGCCTTTGCGTTCCGCAACCGGCCTCGTCGCCACA
>JAFASD010000576.1 GCA_019244945.1 Acidobacteriaceae bacterium
GATCGATGGTGGCCTGGTCTGCGAGCTCAGCGAGCGGGATTCCGCTTACGTTGGTGAAACGCACGAGGGGCACCATGGTGTCTCCATGGCCACCCAGAACCATGGCGGTGACATTTTCAAAAGAGACGTTCAGTTCTTCGGCGATGAAGGTCCGAAAGCGCGCGGTATCTAAGACGCCGGCCATGCCGATGACCCGCTCGCGCGGGAACCCGGACACCTTCAGCGCAGTCCAGCACATGGCATCGAGAGGATTCGTTACGAGAATAAGAATCGCGTTGGGAGATCGCTTAGCAGCTTGTTCGGTTGCGCTCTTGACGACCTCATAGTTGGCCAGCAGCAGATCGTCGCGGCTCATTCCCGGTTTGCGCGGAAAACCGGCGGTAATGACAACAATGTCCGAATCCGATGTTTCTTCGTATCCATTCGCGCCGGTAAGGCGAATATCGTAGCCCTCGACCGGCGCGGACTCGAGCATGTCGAGAGCCTTCCCCTGCGGCACGCCTTCGACCACATCCACGAGCACGACATCCGCCAGCTCTTTCGCGGCGATCTTTTGCGCCGTATTGGCGCCCACATTACCCGCGCCGACGACAGTTACTTTCCTTCGCATTGAAAAGGAAGTATAGCAACGGCGTCAGAACGTCAAATGCAAAGCCAATTGAAGAAATCTGGAGCTTCCGATCGTGTGTTGAATAATGCCGAGGTTTCCCTGTGGTGGATAGACGGGAGGCGCCGAATATCCGGCAAAGAACACTACGTTATTGTTGGGCGTATCGAAATCGGGATGATTGAACACGTTGAATGCGTCGAATTCAAAACGCAGCCGAACGCGTTCCGTGACAGCGAATTGCTTGGCCAGGCTCATATCGAAACGAACCTGAAACGGCCCGCGGAACAGGTTTCGGCCAGAGGTTCCGAAGAGCGACTCATAGGTATCGCATCCGGAGGCGTCGCAGGGCGGAACTCCGTATTGACCAGGAGCGACGAACTGAGGCGCGAAATCGTTCGCGTTTAAGACGGGCAGCCCTGCATTCACGCCCGTGGTTCCCTGCAGTTGCGCCTGCTTGGCTGAAATTCCCGGTTTCAGAGGAACGATCGGATTGCCGATCTCATCATCGGTGCCGAAGAATAGGCTTCCGACCGAGCCAGAGTAGTCATACACGCTGTAAGGCTGGCCGCTTTGGGCGACGGTTTGGCCGCCCAAGGTCCAGCCGTTGACGAATTCGCCGAGCAGCTTATTCGAAGTGGTGTTCGGAATCGTGTAGCTGTAGTTGACCAGGAATACGTGGGTCTGATCGAAATCCGCGGAGGCGTAGTTTGATTTCGGATAAATGGGATTGTTACCGGTGACAAAAAGTCCCAGGCCGCTCTGCTCGTCCAAGGCGTGCGAGTACGTATAGGAGGCCGTGAACTGAAGACCGTAGGAGAGACGTTTGCGGGCTTGCAGTTGCAGAGCGTTGTAGTTGGAGATCCCCTTGGCTTCGTAGAGCACCGAGTTCATGTCGTAGCCGATGTAGGGCACTCGAACGGGCGCATTCCCGGAATATTCGTTGGTGGAAATGGGTTCCGTATCAGGCGAGTTGTATAAGACGCCGCCATAAGAATAGCTTTGACCGTTCACCGGATTCTGCGGAGTCGCGATGAGTGGCTCGTTAAACGGAATCGGCAAGATTTGATGCACGCCGTGATTTCCTACGTAGCCCGCGCTGAACAACCAACTGTTAGAGGCTTGGTATTGAAGATCGAAAGTCCAGTTCTCCGAATAGGGCAGCTTGTTGTTGATGTCGTATCCGCCGAAGAGGAACGGGCCAAAGAGATTGCCGGCGGGGTAATCGCCGGATTCGGTCTGGCTGATGTTGGGCAAATACGCGAGGAAAGCTGCAGGCGTGCCGGGCGGCGGCTGCGGGGCGACACTGCCGAACGGTGCGGAGATATTCGCATGTCTCGGAGCGGAGATGGGCGCCACAAACGGCGGCGCCAGGGTTACGCCGAATGGGCCGTTGAATCCCGCGCCCGCGCTTGGCGAAAGATAGCTGAAGAATTCGCCGCGATCATAATAGATTCCGAAACCCGTGCGGACGGTCAGTTTCGAAAACGGAGTCCATGCCACTCCGATACGAGGAGCAAAGCCCCACTGGCGCTGTCTCATTAAAGAGTCGCTTGCGTTCGGCGTGCCGTTCTTACCGTTTCCCGCAAACTCGAGGCCGGACCCTGTAATGGTGTCCGTGGCGGCATCGTAGGAATAGAGATTCGCGTTGAAAGCCGTGAGCCTGCCGTATTTCTCCGAGAGCGGCCCATCATAGTCCCAGCGCAGTCCCATCGTGAGCGTCAGATTGCTTCGAATTTTGTAATTGTCGTTAACGAACGTGCCGACTGTGTCGGACCGGTAATAGCGATTCGCCGAACCGGCGAACGCCTGTCCAGATCGCACCTTGCCTTCTACAAAATCGGTGAACGTGCTGAAGCCGAGTATGGTGCTCGAGGTGTTGTTGTTGATGATGTTGAGCTGCGTGTGATCCCATTGCGCGCCGATGGACAGCGTGTGCTTGCCTTTCACCCAATTGAAGCGGGTGCCGTACTCCCACTGATTTTGAAACATGCCGGCATTGCCGAAACTGGTGCTGGGACCAAATTCGAGGCCGCCGCCGATCGTGGGGTCCGAAGTCGAAATTTCGAATTGCGGGAAGGTTTTCGAGCCGAGTAAATTCATGCCGAAATCGCTAGGCGAAAACTCCTGTTCGGTTGCAGAATAGGCATGTAGGCGCGTGAACCCGGCGCGCTGCTCCCAGGTGAGCGAGGGCGTCAGGATGACGGTGTTCTCGAGCGCGCCGACATTGCTTCCGGCTGAAAGCTGCTGCGGGAAGCCGAGCGCGCTTCCCACCGCCCCGAACGGATTCGTGGTTGGATTTTCTTGTGCGTAGTACTTGCCCATGAACCGGTCTTTTTCGCTCACCACGAGATCGACGTTGGCGATTCCCTGGTCGACGTTCGATTGCGCGTTCGGGCCGCGTGTGACAGCATCGTAGCCGAGCGCGGCCGCTTGGTTGGGGTCAGTAATTTGAGCGCTCGGAATGAGGTACTGGCCGTTCTTCAGCTTTGCGCTCAACATGGCAGCCGTAACTGGGCTAATCTGGCTGGGGCTTATGGTGGTTCCAAAGCTGTTCTGGATTGCGTTGACGATGCCTTGCGGGCTGCGG
>JAFASD010000100.1 GCA_019244945.1 Acidobacteriaceae bacterium
CGGGAAAAGACTCTTTACGCCTCGCTTGCGGCCGAGATCGTCGTGTATGGCCCTTACTTCTTCATGCACCAGCAAAACTCGGTCAACAAGGTCGCCGGGATGATTATCGGAATCATCGTGCTGCAGATTATCCTGCAATCGATCATCGCTGCGCTCACGCGGAACCGTGTAACAGATGAGCGCGATCGATTGATCGAGCTCCGAGGCTATCGGGCCGGATACCTAACGCTCGCCTCATTGATGGTGCTTGGGCTGGGCATGCTGTGGTTTCACGCGACCGTCGGCCATCTTGAATTGGAGAGCCGAATGCTAGGGCTGCACTTCCTGAGCGTCTTCTTTGGGATGTTGATCATCTCCGATATCACCAAGACGGCCACCCAGATCGTGGCTTACCGGAGGGCACTCTAATGCCCGCGATGCGCAATCAGATTCGAGAACTCCGGGGCCGCCGCGAGCTGACCCAGCAGGAACTCGCCGATCAGGTCGGCGTCACACGGCAGACGGTCATAGCGATGGAACAAGACAAGTATTCTCCCTCCCTAGAGACTGCGTTCAAAGTGGCAACGGCGCTTGGCGTGTCGCTTGAGCAGTGTTTCCAGTACGACTCGCGCGGTAAGCGCTAACGCGCGGGTGAAGATGTCAGCACGATCGGATTAGGCGCTCGCTTCCGCGGCGGTAATCGCTAAAGCGGACGTGCAGAATGCGCACCTCCGCGCTTCGATCGGGATCATGCTCAAACATTCGGGGCACTTCTTGGTAGTCGGATCGGGCGGCGCTTGTCCGCGGCGTATGCGAGCCATCAACGTGTTCACCGGCAGTACCACGAAGAAGTAAACCGCCGCCGAAATCAGCAAGAACGACACGATCGCATTGATGAAATCGCCAATCAGGAACTTGCTGTTATTGATCGTGAATGCGATCGCTGAGAAGTCCGGTTTCCCCACCATCGCGGCAATCAGCGGCGTCAGCAAATCTTTTACGAGCGCTGTAACGACTGCTCCGAACGCCGCTCCTATAACCACGGCTACTGCAAGGTCAAGAACGTTTCCGCGCAGGATGAATTGCCTGAAGCCCTTCATGGTTTCCCTCCTAGTTATTGGTGCAATTCAGTTTCTAAGGTTAGCGCAACAGCTTTCGCAGCCTCAACCAATTCCTCATCGCGCGTGAGGCAGTCCGGACACAACCTGAGGAATTTCCCGCGCGCATCCGTCTGAATGCCTCGTGAACTGAGCTTCGCCCCGAACGACGCCGCATGAGCATGACGCACGGTCAGAAACGCGCCGTGATCCGCATCACCGCCTTCCGACACTATGCCGGCATCGGTCAGATAACGCTTCAGCCGGTACAAGCGATCCAGATTGTAGTCGCGTAAACGCGAAACACCTATCTCTAGTGTGAATTTCTGGCCTGCGCGTGCCTGGTAATAGCTCAATACAGGCGGCGTAGATTCAAGGAAGGCATCGCCGCCGGAAGCAAACTGTGGAGGATCGGGCCGCTCATAGGAAAAGGGATGTCGTTTCGCAAACCAGCCGGTATCGAGCGGCGCGAATCCACTCTCGAGAGTTTCCGGCGAAATGTATAAAAAACACGCTCCGGGTCCGCCCCGCAGATATTTGTAGCTGCCGCCGATCATGAAGTCCGCCTGCAATGCTGTCGCATTAACGGGAAACACACCAACCGAGTGGTACGCATCGAGCAGCAGCCGCCCACCTTTGGCGTGACAAAACGCCGCGAGCTCATCGATGCCCGGGATCACCTGACCCGTCATGAACATCACGTGAGAGATGACAAACAAGTCCGCGCCATTCTGTGCTTCCTCGATCAGGCGCTCGGTATCGAAATATCCGTGTTGATCTGGTCCCACCCATCGGATCTGTATGCGCCCTCTGTTGGCATATTGCTTTAGAATCACGTCAACGGAATCGAACTCGCCGCGCGTAGTGATCACGCGAGGCACGCCGGGCAGGGCATTGAGAACGGTACGTAAACCCTGCCCAGCCGATGTCTTGGGCACCACGCAATCCGGCCGTTGCGCGCCGATGAGCTTTGCAATCCGGGATCGAAACGCTTCCCGTTCTGCGAGCCATTCCTCCCAAGCGCCATCCAGTTTCGTTTGCCAAAGTTCGACAGCTTCCGCTACATCAACCGCGGTCTGATCCAGCGGGCGGCCCAGCGAATGGTTCGCAAGATAAATTTCGCGTCGCGTCAGCGCTTTCGAGAATAGCGGAAAAATGTACCGCTCGAGCGTTTCTTCCTGAAGCGAGCCGGGTCCTAAAAGACCAACCGCTTCCGAAAGCGAATCCTTCATTTACTCGTCAGTCCAGTGCGGACGGCGAACAACTCCGGGAAAAATGTAAGATCGAGAGCCTGTCTCAAGAAACTCGCGCCCGAGGACCCGCCCGTCCCGCTTCGAAAGCCGATAATGCGCTCGACCGTCTTAACGTGC
>JAFASD010000109.1 GCA_019244945.1 Acidobacteriaceae bacterium
GATCAAGAAGCTTGCCAGCGAAACACCCGCCACATTGATTGTTTTCGATCTGCTGGTAAATGATCACGGCGTGGATCTGACAGGGCGGGTGCTGGAAGAGCGGCGCGCCGAACTCGAAGCTTTCAGTCACGAGTTCCTGGCGGGCCAGGATCGGATCCGGCTTTCTCCTCGCACTCAGGATTTTGACACCGCGAAGACGTGGTTCAAGAGGATGGCGGGACCGCTGGATGGAATCATTGCAAAACGAGTTGACCGGGCCTATGCATCGGGCGAACGGAACGCCATGGTGAAGATCAAGAATTTGAGGACGGCGGATTGTGTTGTCGGCGGGTTCCGCTATGGGACGAAGAACCGGCTGGTGGGATCGCTGCTGCTCGGGCTATATGATGATGCGGGCCTGCTGAATCACGTTGGATTCTGCTCGGGTTTAGCGATCGCGGAGAAAGCCGGATTGACGAAGGAATTGGAAGCGCTAATCGAGCCTCCCGGATTCACCGGTTCGGCGCCTGGCGGCCCGAGCCGTTGGAGCACGGAGCGAAGCACGGAATGGGAACCGCTCGCGCCGAAGCTGGTCGTGGAAGTGCAATACGATCACTTTTCGGGAAGCCGTTTTCGGCATGGAACGAAACTGCTTCATTGGCGGCCGGAGAAAGATCCCAAAGAGTGCAAGATCAGCCAAGTCCGACGGGAAAGCGAATCGCCTCTGACGCTTTTGGATTGAGGCGCGCCCCGGGGTGTAGCTTTTTGCAATAGACTCAAAGAACGCGGAGGATAGGATGGCGGCGCGCGCAACGATCTCACCGGGAAAGACCCTTGACGAGAAAGCGGAATCACGAGAGCACAGGCTTCAAGTCGGGCGCGACCGGCGGGAGCGATTAAGCCGTTCGAAGCTCGGGGAAACCACGGCGCTGAAGCGCAGCTTCCATCCTATTGAGACTCTCCTCGAAGCGGGGAAAGGCCGGGTAGCAGCGCTTCTACCTGTCAAGTATTCGCGGATGTCGGTATCGCCGTTTGCGTTCTTTCGAGGAGCGGTGTCGATCATGGCAGCCGACCTTGCAAACGAGCCGCATACCGGTTTAATGGTTCAGCTTTGCGGGGATGCGCACGTTCAAAATTTAGGCTCGTTCGAAGGGCCGGATGGACGCCTGGTATTCGACATCAATGACTTCGATGAAACGATTCCCGGGCCTTGGGAATGGGACGTCAAACGCATGGCCGCGAGCATCGTGCTTGCGGGATTGGAATCACATCACTCGCGATCGGCATGCGCCGGAGCTGTCGAAGCTCTTGCCGGGACCTATTGTCACTTGATTGAGGAACTGGCGGAGCAACCGGTATTGGTAGCAGCCCGCTACCAGATTCATCGCGTGCAAAGAGCGCAAGCGGTTTCGGCAGCATTACAACAGGCGGCCCGAGCTTCTTCCGATGATCTGCTCAAGAAGTACACCGAAAATGGCGCTCGTGGGCGAGCGCATTTCAAACGAGTGGAACACGTGCTGTGGAGATTGCACGGGAAGCGTAGGCAGGAGATTTTGGAAAGCCTGCCGCTGTATCGGCAGTCGCTTGCACCAGAGCGGCTGCACCTATTCGACTTCTTTCATCCGCTGGATGTGGCGTTCAAAATTGTGGGAACCGGGAGTGTTGGCCTGCGCGACTATGTAGTGCTGATGGAGGGGAATGGACCAGGAGATCCGTTGTTTCTGCAGATCAAACAAGAGGTCGCATCGGCGTATGCGTCGTGCCTGAAGGACACAAGTTATGCTCACCAGGGACAACGAGTCGCGGAAGGACAACGCCGAGTGCAGCCTTCATCGGATCTGCTTCTCGGGTGGACACGAGTCGGGGATCACGATTTTCTGGTGCGCCAGTTGAACGATCATAAGGGTTCGGTGGATTTGAACCGTCTGCGCGGGGATGGGCTGCGGAGCCTTAGCATTGTTGCTGGAGAGTTACTGGCGCGGGGGCATGCGCGCTCTGGAGATGCCCTAACGATCAAAGGCTACATAGGGAATTGCGATAAGGCTTTGAAGGCGATCGTGAAGTACGGATTAGATTATGCGGAAGCCACGCAGGCTGATTATGAGTTGTTCCGAAGAGCAATTAAAGAGGAACGCGTCAAGATCGCAGGTAACGCAGGTTCGTAGTCTGCTGTGTCTGAGTTTGTTTAGGTTAGGAACAGCCGGACGAGGACGTCCGCCCCACAAGTTAACACTCTTCACTGGTGCTCCGTCTTCTTTGCAGAAGGAGATAGCGATGCAACACAAAATTAGAATTATGGCGTTTGCCGGCGCATTGATGACGGCGGGGGTGCTGTTAGCAGGGGGATTCGCGCTTGGGATCGGAAAGCCCTCGGCTAATCCGGAAGCGCAAGCGAAGAGCGCCGTTTTGGTGGTGGTTGGTTACGCTTGTCACGATGCGGATAAGACGAGCGTAACGGCGACTGCCGAGGGGATCGTCAACGGGAAACGCGAGACGATTCCTCTGAAGCTGATTGTTTTATCGGGCCAAAGCACGTATGCGGTTACGCGCCAGTGGCCAGCGGAAGGCAAATGGGTGATCACCTTGGTCGAGGCGAACTCGAAGTTTAACGGGCAGCCAAGCGCGATCCTCAGAGTAGATGGCGATACGGTTGATTTCGCAGGCGTGACGCGGCTCACACGAGCGCCGGAGAAAACGGAGATTGAGGCGGCGCTGAACACGACGGCAGTCGCATCTAAATTCTGAAAAACCGGTAAGCTCAAGTGGTGCTCGTTTCAGCTGCGAGTGAAGCGCATTTGGAAGAAGCCGCGTTGGTCCACGCTGCTCAAGGCGGGGATCGCGCGGCTTTTGGAGCGCTGTACGAGCAGTATGGACGCATGGTGCACGGCATTCTTTTGGCCTATGTTTCCTATTCGGATGCGGAAGACCTGGTGCAGGACGTATTCCTAAAGGCTTTGGAGCAACTCCGGAGCTTGCGGGATCCTGCAGCGTTTGGAAGCTGGTTGGCGGCCATCGCGCGGCGCTGCGCGATCGACCTTTGCCGAAGGAAGAAGCCGGTTTCGGAAACACAAGACATGCCGGGAGGGCCGCGCCCGGATCGTGAGGCGTTTGAGGTGCTTGACATATTGCAGCGGCTTCCGAAGGCGTATCGGGAAACGCTCATTCTGCGGTTAGTTGAGGGAATGACCGGACCCGAGATCGCTGTGCGGACGGGGCTTACCCCGGACTCGGTTCGCGTGAATCTATGTCGTGGAATGAAGCAACTGCGCCAGGCGCTGGCAGGTGAGTCGAACTATGAATGAAGAATATTTGTGGAATCGCGAGGGCGAAGCTGATCCGGACATTGCGCGGTTGGAGGG
>JAFASD010000211.1 GCA_019244945.1 Acidobacteriaceae bacterium
CCTGATCTCGACGCAAACCGCATCATGGTGACAGGCGGCAGTTATGGCGGTTACATGACTCTCGCAACCATGACTCATTACAGCGATCGCGTGCGCTGCGCGGTCGAAGCAGTCGGCATCAGCAATTTCCGCACGTTCCTCGAACACACCGAGGCATATCGGCGGGATCTTCGCAGAATCGAGTACGGCGATGAGCGAGACCCTAAGATGCGCGACTTCTTCGAAACTATCTCGCCTCTGAATAACGCTTCGAAAATCACCAAGCCAATGTTCATCATTGCCGGGCGTAATGATCCGCGGGTACCCTACACGGAAGGCCAACAGATGACCGAGGCTTTAAGGAGGAACAAAGTACCGGTTTGGTACTTACTCGCTGACGACGAAGGACACGGCTTCAGGAAGAAGAAAAATCGCGACTTTCTCGCGGCCGCGACGGTCGAGTTCGTCGACACTTACTTATTGGGCGATGAAAGCAAGGGCAAATAACTCGCCGAAACAGATGCCCCGGCGCGAGCGATTCCGCTTCGAAACTCGGATTCGATTCATCGATACCGACGCGAGCGGGCGCATTCACTACACGGCCATGTTCCGGTATTTCGAATCGGCCGAGATCGAATTCATGCGGACGCTTGGCATCTCCTACAGCGGTGGAGGTGATTATGCTTTCCCGCGCGTTCATGTCGATTGCGATTTCATGCTCGCTATAAAACACGACGATCTGGTTGAGATTGAAGTATCGTTGAGGAAACTTGGCCGATCTTCTATGCGCTTGGAGTTTCAGACGTACATGGGCGACGCATTAGCTGCAAAAGGCGCTGTGGTGATCGTTTGCATGGACCGTAGGACCGGGCGCCCGCTTACCATTCCTGAGGAGCTTCGCAGCAAACTCTCGTCCGCGCTCTCCAATTCCGAGGCGTAATGGTGACCACCGGGGCGGTGCTTCCCATCAGGAAAGGCGGCGCCTTTCTTCTCGAAGACAGCGCGCCCGAAGACATCTTCACGCCCGAAGATTTGACCGAAGAGCATCTTGCGATAGCCCGAACGGCTGATGAATTTTGGGCGAAGGAGATTGAGCCGAACCTCGAGGCAATTCGCCGTCAGGAACCAGGCGTTGCGGTCAAGCTGCTGCGCAAATCGGCAGAATTAGGGTTGACCGCGATCTCCATTCCGGAGCAGTTCGGCGGGATGGGGCTCGATCTTGCGTCCGCTCTGATGGCAGAGGAGCACTTGGGGCGCGATGCGTCGTACGCGGGCTGGCACGGTGCACATACCGGCATCGGAACATTGCCCATTCTCTATTTCGGAACCGCGGAGCAAAAACGGAAATACCTGCCGAAGTTGGCAAGCGTCGAAATGGTCGCGGCATACGCGCTGACCGAGCCTCATGCTGGCTCGGATGCGCTGGCGGCCCGAACGCGCGCCGATCTCAGTTCCGATGGAAAGCACTACATCCTGAACGGCCAAAAGATGTGGATCACCAACGGTGGCGCGGCCGACCTGTTCACTGTATTCGCCAAAGTTGGCGGCGAAAAGTTCACTGCCTTTCTGGTGGAGCGCAGTTTCGGCGGCATTACCAGTGGCGCCGAAGAAAAGAAGATGGGAATCAAGGGAAGCTCTACCACGGCCGTTTACTTCGAAAACGTGCCCGTGCCAGTGGAGAACGTGTTGGGCGAAGTCGGACGTGGCCATATCATTGCTTTCAACATCCTCAATATGGGCCGCCTCAAGCTGGGTGCGCTCGCCGCCGGCGGAGCTAAAGACGTGCTGGCGATCTGTCTGCGCTACGCCAAGGAGCGGAAAGCATTCGGATCCGCGATTGCGGAATTTGGCGCGATTCAATACAAGCTTGCCGAGATGGCGATCCGCATCTATGCCGCTGAAGCAATTTCGTGGCGCGTGGTGGGCCTCATCCAAGCGCGGCTGAACGGTTTCTCATGGGAGCAGCCGGACTCTTCGCAAATCGTGCTGAAAGCGTTAGAGGAGCACGCTCCAGAGTGCTCGATCGTCAAGGTCTACGGGTCTGAGGCGTTGGACTATGTGGTGGATGAAGGCGTTCAGATCCATGGCGGCTATGGTTTTCATCAGGACTATGCGGTGGAACGGGCCTACCGCGATTCGAGAATCAATCGGATCTTCGAAGGCACAAATGAGATCAATCGCCTTCTCATCTCGGGCATGCTTCTGAAACGGGCTGCGCGCGGACAGTTGGAACTGATGCACGACATTCAGGGCGAGAAGAATCTGGATAAAGATGCCGATGAATTGATCCGGTTAGTTCGCAACGCGAAGCGAATCGCTTTACTGGGCGTAGCCATTGCGTATCAGAAGTACCGAACCGAACTGGAACATCAGCAGGAAGTTCTGATGAATCTTGCTGACATCATCATGGAAAGTTTTGCGATGGAATCGACCTTTCTTCGCGCCTGCAAAATCTCTGCAGCGGGAAAACCGGCGATCGCCTCTGAAATTTGCAATGTGTCTCTCCGAGATGCGATGGCGCGCATCGAGATGTCGGCCCGAAATGTTCTAGGCGCTTGCTCGGAAGGCGACGATCTGAGTAGGAACATCTCGCTTTTGCGTCATCTCGCGGATTACCATCCAGTAGATGCCGTAGCGCTCCGGCGCAAGATGGCCCAGCGCCTGCTTGCCAGAGAGCGATATGTGATTTGACCGGGACCAACCCGCTCGCCATATGAACCTTCCACTGACGCCGATCCGATGTTTGTATCGAGCAGTGGATCTTTACGGCAGGAAAATAGGCGTAGTTTCCGGTGATCGCCGCTTTACCTATGCTCAATTTGGCGAACGCTGCGAGCGGTTGGCGGCGGGTCTTCTTTCGGAGAATATCGCGCCTGGCGATCGTGTTGCGTATCTGAGCTTCAATAACAACCAGCTTCTCGAGGGCTACTATGGCGTCCCATTGATACGGGCAATCGTCATGCCCTTAAATGTGCGGCTAACGGGTCGCGAGCTAAGTGAAATTTTGAACCATGCCGACGCTCGCATTCTGATCTTCGAAAATGATTTCGAATCGTTGATTGAAACATTTCGGGCTGAGTGCCCTGACATCGAGCGATATATTTCAATCAACCAGGAAACTCCGCGCGCGGACTTCACGTTTGAAGAGCTGCTTTCGCGCGGGCGTTTGGAAAAACCGGATCTGCTGTCCTTCCACGAAAACGAAATCGCGGAGCTCTTCTACACCAGCGGCAGCACAGGCACTCCGAAGGGTGTTACGTTATCGCACCGGACGTTGTATCTGCATGCGTTAGGCGTCACGTGCAGCATTACGCAAAACGACAGGTTCGTTGAACTCCACACGATTCCCTTGTTTCACGCCAATGGTTGGGGACGCCCGCAGACCGCGACCATGAACGGCGCCAAGCAGGTTATGGTTCGGCGCTTCGAACCCGCGCAGGTATTACGGCTGATTCAGGATGAACAAGCCACCGGAATGTCGCTTGTGCCAGTGATGGCGAATGCGCTCCTGAACTGCCCTGAACTGGGGCACTTCGACACATCAAGCCTCAAAGACATTCACCTTGGGGGCGCGGCAGCGTCTCCCGAATTGGTCGAGCGGTTGGAGCAAGCGTTCCAATGCACTGTTATGGGCGGCTATGGGCTGACGGAAACGTGCCCGGTTGCAACCTCCGCTCGCACCAAAGGCACAATACGGTATCTCAGCGAGGAAGATCGCCTTCGCCACATGGCCATGGCGGGCTGGCCGATTGTCGGAAATGAGATTCGCGTCGTCGACTCGTGTATGCAAGATGTGGCTCGCGACATGGAATCTGTAGGCGAAGTGGTGATTCGTGGCGATAACGTAATGGACGGCTATTTCAAAGAGCCGGAGGCGACCCAAAACGCGATTACAAACGGTTGGTTGCACACCGGAGATATGGCGGTGTGGGATGAAGAGAACTATATCCACATCGTGGATCGCAAAAAGGACATCATCATCAGCGGTGGCGAAAACATCTCATCCATAGAAGTCGAACGAGCAATCTTCGCGCATCCAGCCGTACTCGAGTGTGCGGTCGTGTCGGCCCCCGACGCGAAATGGGGTGAAATTCCCCTTGCCCTGGTTGTGCTCAAGCCCGATCATCAGCTCGAGACTGATCAACTTCTTGCATTCCTGCAATGCCGGCTCGCCAAGTTCAAGCTGCCGCATCTGGTGCAATTCGTTCAAGAACCGCTGCCCAAAACCGGAACGGGAAAGATTCTGAAGCGGGAATTACGAGAGACGTTCTGGCGTGGTAAAGAACGGCGTGTGCAAGGGATTTAATACGGGAGAAGGCGGGTGAGCGCCAAAGTTAGCGAACAACAGGATGCTCTAACCGCTCAATTCGATCGATCAGTCTCTTTTCGACAGCGTCGATTCGAGCAATCAACTCACTTCTCAAGTCGTCGAGACGCGTATGAATCTCGCTTCTCAAATCGTCGATACGCTTGTTGATATCGCTCTTCAAGTCGTCTATGCGTTTGTTGTTGTACAAAACGCCTAGCAGAATCGTAAAGCATACCAGGATCGCGGGGCCCCACTGGTTGATCATCTGACCTATCTCATTTTCTCACTTCCCTTGGGCCGCGCCCATGCCCTCGAATGTCCTCCCGCTATCCACTAAACGTTTCAAAAGCGGCGCCGGATGCCATAGCTCGGGGCCGTGCTGCTGTTCGAATTCTTCAATACGAGCGAGAACGTTCTTGAGACCAACTGTATCCGCGTAGAACATGGGGCCACCGCGCCACGCGGGGAATCCATACCCGTAGAGGTAGGTGATGTCGATATCTACAGCTCGTAGCGCGATGCCTTCCTCGAGAACCTGAGCGCCTTCGTTCACCAACGCGTAGACGCAGCGCTCGACAATCTCTTCATTCGAAATGGCACGCCGCTCAATGCCTGCTTCCCTCGAGGCATTCTCTATGAGTGCAGCGACCTCGGGATCTGGAGAAGGCTTGCGATTCTCGTCGTATTTCGACCATCCTCTGCCCGACTTCTGTCCGAAGCGGCGCAGTTCGCATAGCAGATCGGGGACGAGCGGTTGGCGCACTCCTGGTTTATCGAACCGCTTAAACTCTTGCCGAATCGCCCAAGAGACGTCCAGTCCCGTCAAATCATCCATCGCAAGCGGCCCCATAGCCATTCCAAAGTCGTAGAGCGCCTGGTTCACCTGCTCCACTGAGGCGCCTTCCTCAACCAGAAAGTGCGCCTCCCGAAGATAGGGTCCGACAATGCGATTTCCGATGAAGCCCCGGCAGTTGCGAGCGAGAACGGCGACTTTGTTCAGCTTCTTGCCTAAACCCATGCACGTCGCGATCACTTCATTGGCAGTCGCTTTGCCCCGGACGACTTCAAGCAGCCGCATTACGTTGGCAGGACTGAAGAAATGCGTTCCTACGACCATCTCAGGACGGCGTGTCACGGAAGCGATTTCGTCGATATCCAGGCTCGAGGTGTTCGAGGCGAGAATACAGCCGCGTTTGGCGATCTGACCGATTTCCGAGAATACCTGCTTCTTCACTGCCATGTTCTCGAAAACCGCCTCAATGACGATGTCCGCCTCATCGAAGCCGTTGTAACTGAGTTGCGGTGTGATCAACGCGAGGCGCTGGTCCATTCCCGCTTGCGAAAGGCGTCCTTTCTCAACCGTTCTCGCGTAATTGCTTCGAATATTTGACATACCGCGGTCCAGCGCATCTTGGGCCGTTTCTTTGACCATGACCGGGATGCCAGCATTCGCGAAATTCATGGTAATGCCCCCGCCCATGGTGCCTGCGCCGATAACGGCGGCACGGCGAATATCATAGGTTTTCGTTTCTTTGGGAATGTCTGGAATCTTCGAAACAGTGCGCTCGCCGAAAAACGCGTAAATCAGGGCCTTCGATTCGGTCGAGAACAGACATTCGTTGAAGAACTCGGCTTCGCGCTTGCAGCCCTCTTCAAAGGAGAGCTTTGTCGCTGCTTCGATGGCATCGATTGCCGCCAAGGGAGCACGTTGGCCGCGCTTCAGCTTGCGAGCTTGCTCCCGCGCCTGAGCCAACGTGGCTGGATTCGCGTCACGCAGTTTGTCATTCCGATCGCGAGTTTTCGGAATAGGCCGATCGGCGACTTCCCGTGCAAACGCAATGGCGCCTTCGAGCAGATCGCCTTCGATAATGCGATCGACCAACCCTAAGGCCAGAGCTTCCTGCGCTTTGATCGGCTCACCGAAGGCGCACATCTCGGCTGCCTTCGATACTCCGGCCAAGCGAGGGAGGCGTTGCGTTCCGCCCGCACCTGGAATGAGCCCTAACTTGACTTCCGGCTGACCGGCCTGCGCGGAAGGAGCCATCACGCGGTAATGGCCGGACATCGCAGTCTCCAGGCCGCCACCAAAAGCCGTCCCGTGAATCGCAACCACCACGGGCTTCGGAGAATCTTCGATGGAATTTAAATACGGCAGCAAGCTCAACCGGGGCTTCTCGCCCGAAACAATCTTGCCGAACTCGCGAATGTCCGCGCCTGCGATGAAGGTTTGTCCCGCGCCGATGATCACGACTGCCCGCACTTGCGGCTCTTCGGCAGCCGCTTGAATAGAGGCTTTCAAACCCTCCGGGACGCCAGGGCTGAGAGCATTGACCGGCGGGTTGTCAATGGTAACTACCGCTACATCGTCTTCACGCGTGAACTTGACCAGTTCGCTCATAAACTCCTTCTGTAGGTATATACTGTTGCGCACATGAGAGAGGCCGTTATCGTCGCCAGTTCGCGAACAGGGCTCGCCAAATCGTTTCGCGGCTCATTCAATATGACACGCCCGGAAGACTTGGCCGCCCATTGTCTGAAGGATGTTCTCCGGAAAGCGCCGCAACTTGATCCGAAAGAAATTGAGGACGTGATTCTCGGCTGCGCTCAGCCGCACGGCATGCAGGGATTGAATGTCGCGCGGAGATCGGCCATCCTCGCGGGCTTGTCTCTTTCGGTTGCCGGAACCACCGTGAACCGGTTCTGCTCATCTGGATTGCAGGCGATTGCGATGGCAGCGCACCA
>JAFASD010000082.1 GCA_019244945.1 Acidobacteriaceae bacterium
ATGATGTGGGCGAAGGAAGGCACGTCAGGGTGTAACTGCGTAATAGCCCTTCCGGGCGCGGACGTGCACATTGCCGAGATCCACAACTACCTTCACGTTGCGGTATGACTTGGAGGTCTGATTGTCAGAAACATAGCGGAGAATGTACTGCGTCGTGACTTCACCGGCGATATCTGCGACGGCGTGATACATCCGCCCGTCGACAGCCGATCGATAGGCACCCGTTCCCACCGTCAGAGCGTAATTTCCATCGTCGGAAGGATGTGACAGATAACCATCGGTGTCCTTATAAACGTCGCCTAGGGGGTATACGACGCGGCCGCCTGTTTCCGTAGCCAACCGCACCAGGTTATCCTCGCTCTGATTCGTAAAACCGAAGGCTGAGGTGCTGATGCAGTAAATGGTGATGAGGTTCCGTTGAGCCAGTTCGATGACCTGATTGAGCGAATGCTTGCTGGCGTTATCGTGCCCATCGCCGATGATGATCATCACGCGCCTTGGTTCAATCGGCTCACCCTGAATCAGTTTGCGCGTTGTGCATCCTAGATAGATGGCATCGTAAAGCGCCGCCCCGCCGCCGGGCTTCAATTTGCGAATTTTTTCGACCATGGGCTCGGGATCGGTGGTGGTGTTCACGGCGATTTCCGCGTCCTGAGAAAAATCGATCAGATAGCCTGCGTATTTCGGATCACCCGGCAGGAGATTCTGGATTAATTCAATCGTGGCGTCCTGGAAATTCTTCCAATGAATGCGGCTGGCGGTGCTCAGATCGAGCAGAAAGCCGATCACCACGGGCTGACTTCTCTCGCGCGTGAAGTAACGAATGGTCTGCGGTTTATTTTCCTCAAAAACTTGAAAATCTTTTTTCTCGAGGTCGGAAACGAAACGGCCCTTTTCGTCGGTCACGGTAACCGGCACGATGACTTCGTTCACCTGGACGCGGATGTTGTTTTCATCCTTCTTCGTATCCTTTGCATCGGGGGAGGAGTCGGAAGGCTTGGGGACATCCGGCGGCGGAACGTTCACGGTGGTCTCGCTCGCGCCGGGGGTAGGACTCTGGTGCGCCGCGCGAGCGGGCAGCCAAAAGAGAACTATGCCAAGTCCAGCCGCAAACATCGACGGCTTGCGAAACTGCATGTGGGAGGTTGCCTGTCTTGAATTATAGCGGCACGCTATCGGTCCACGCGTCCGGCGCCGCCCGTTTTGAGCAGTGCCTGGATTTCATCTGCGCCGATGCGGTTGAAATCTCCGGGAATCGAATGTTTCAGGCAGGAAGCTGCGGTGGCGAACTCCAGGGCATCGGCCGGCGACCCTAAATGTGTAAGGCCGTAGATCAGTCCCGCGGCGAAGCTGTCTCCAGCACCAAAGCGGTCGACAATATGCGTGATCTCGTACTTGCGGCTGACCAGAAACTCGTCTCTGGTACGCAAACATGCCGACCAGCCGTTATGGGACGCGCTCTTCGATTCCCGTAGAGTGACGGCCAGCATCCGCAGGTTGGGATAGGTGGCGAGGACCCGGTCAGTCAATTCCGCGTACTTCTCGCGTTCCAAGCTGCCGGATTCCACATCGATGTCGACGTGGATGTTGATGCAGTTCTGGCAATCTTCCTCGTTGGCAATGCAAATGTCGGCGAGTTTCACGAAGGCCGGCATGACCTCGTGAGCTGTTTTGCCCCATTTCCAGAGATTTTTTCTATAGTTCAGGTCGCAGGAGATGGTGATTTGCATCTCGCGCGCCACCCGTAGGCCGTCGAGAGCCAGTTCCGCGGCAGAGGCGCTGATCGCAGGGGTGATTCCGGTGATATGCAGCCAAGTAGCGTCTTTCAGCGCGGCTCGCCAATCGAGAGTGCCTGATTTCGCCTGGGCGATTGCGCTGTGCTCGCGATCATAGAGGACTCTCGAAGGGCGCTGGTTCGCTCCCGCTTCCGCGAAGTAGATTCCCATCCTGCCCGCGCAACGGGCCAGGTGGCTGGTATCTACACCGAAACTGCGTAGCTGAGCTTCGAGAGCGTCGGAAAGCGGATTCGCTGCGGGCAAAATGGTGATAAACCGGCTGCGCGCGCCGAATTGGGAAAGCGAAACGGCGACATTCGCCTCGGCGCCACCGAAGGTCGCCAGGAACATTGGCGATTGCAGGATACGCTCCAATCCGGGAGGGGTCAGGCGCAGCATGACTTCGCCGAAGGTGCTAATGAGGGGCGTCATTCCCTAGTGCTGGACGGTTACGGGAGATCGCACGTTGGGCGCCAGAACGGCTTCGATCCCTGCAGATGCGTCGACAGCCGGCAAGCCCTCGACCGTCTGTACGGTAAAGGTGCTCTGTGGGACGGAGGTGGTTTTACGCAAGGCCGACCCTCCATAGGCGTCGAGCGAAAACGCATTGACTTCGACAGGCGCCTCGATGGCTTGGAGGGCGGATGCGGCGCGTTGCAAGCGTGCGAACGCTTCCTGTGCGTCATCCAGATAGCTGCCGAAACTCAACTGAAGGCCGGTAAAAATTAGCTGATGTGAATCAACCAGCGTGGCGCGAGCGCGCTTGAGAAATACGAGGGGTCCCTCCGAAGGCGGTTGGCCCAGCTGGCCGACGGCTTCGCACATGCTGGAGTCGTTTACGGGATCGCGCAGCGCTTGCACCACGTTGATACCGGAGTTGGGGAACTCGGCCCGAACGGCCTCACGGAGGGATTCGAAGTTGTCGATGCGCGAAGTGAAGCAGGTGCAGGTCAAGACGCGATTCCCTGAAACGGATGCTGCAGCCGCGCTTTCGGTCAGCCGATGTAAGGCTTGCTGAAAGGAATCCCCGGTCTGCCCTGCGAGAAATGCCAAACCGCCGGGATTCACTTTGCGGTGCGTCGAAACGACGGCCTCGATTACCACCTGCGCGGCTTCTTCTCCCAACGCGCCGACTTGAATAATGCTCAAGACCGGCAGAGAAAGCTTTCTTTCAGTGAAGATATCGCCGACGATTGCCTGAACGCGGCGCGCGTCGCCGGCTCCGGCTACGAACGCACGCAGCTTGATGATGGTTTCTCCTCGGGTATCCCGGATGAGATCGTAAAGGCTCTGGTGAATTTGAGCCGATAAGCCGCCGGTTTTCAGCAGAGGTGAGATGTGGAAATCCAGAGTTTCGGTATCGGCGGCCAGAGCCATGGGAAGTTCCGGGGGAAGGGGCAAAACCTGTGTTTTGGGCTCCTCATTTTTCTTCCGCTGCCCCACAAGAAGCGAGGAGCCGGCCAGGAGGGCTACGGCACACAGTAGGAACGCAAACAGAAGCTGGCGCGCCATTTCGTCTACAGCTATAGGCTACAGCAAGGTTGCTTTCCACCGTGTGAATTCAGAGTTGACAGTGCTTACGTCCCGGGGTAGGCTAAAATTTCGTTAATAATTAACCCGTTCGAAGGCAGGAGCATAGAGGGTACTCTCGTCTGAGCCTTCACAGGAGTGGAATGAACCAACCGTACTTCGTTCTCGAATTCGCCCATTCAATTCATGGGCGGGTCAAACGGATACAGATCAGTCACAAATCGTTAGGCTATCTTTTCTGCTCGTTACTGATTTTTTTTCTACTGTTGTTCGGGATGTTTTCCAGTTATCTGCGGATGACGTGGAAGGTGTCCCATTACAATCAGCTCCGCGCCGACTTTGACCGGCTACGCGGCAGGTATCAGGAGCTGCAACGCGCTTCCCGCGAGGATAGCGAGCAGATTGCCTCACTCGAGAGTCTCGCCAGCGAAGTGACTGCGGCGTATGGCATTGATGGATCTGCTGCGCGAGCGAAGGCTCGGGACGTGGACTTCGCTGGGACAACATCTTCGATACCGGGAGTCAAGGAATCGATTCAGGAGTACAACTTTTTGCGAGGCGCCGGTTTTTCGGGTATTTACCATCGGTACGCATACCAATGGCAGACCCACACGCAGCCAAGCTTGTGGCCGGTGAACGGAATCCTGCGAAGCTCGTTTGGCGGAAGATCCGATCCGTTTTCGGGGGAGGGCGCCTTCCATACGGGAATCGATTTGTCTGCTGCGGTTGGTACGCCGGTACAGGTCACGGCGGATGGCGTGGTGACGACAGCGGGCTGGGATGGCGCTTACGGCAAGCTGGTGATCGTAGATCACGGAAATGGATTGGAGACTTACTACGCCCATCTCTCGGCTTTCCTAGTGGTTCCGGGGGAGGAAGTGCGGCACGGCCAGATTATTGCGTTGTCGGGAGGAACGGGCCGAGCCACGGGCCCGCATATTCACTATGAAGTCCGCCTTGCTGGGACGCCCGTGAATCCTTATAAATACCTGGCAAAGACACAGGTTTCGCCAAGCACGAAGCCGTTGCATAACGACCTCGGCCTTTAGCGCAACCGTCCATTTTCGATCCGCATCTTTTTCAGTAGTGAGGAAAGGCATCTCGCGGCGCGCGATGTTGGCGCTGGCGCCGGGAATTTTGGCCGCAAGAACGGCCGGTCAAGCCAAGAAACCGAGACCGGTTTCTAAAGCCGGAGAATTTTTGCGGTTTGCGGATCCAACCACGGAGACCACGGTGGTCCGGTTAACCAATCCAGCCAGCACGAATCTCCTGCCGGCTTCGACGAACCGCTTCATTTCGCTGAAAAGCCGCTTTCTGATTTTCTCGTCGGACCGAACCGGTAAGGCGGCGCCGTTTCAAGTCGATTTGAAAACGGGCGCGCTTACGCAAATTGCCGAGGCGGATGCCCTCCATCCGGACTCTTTGTGCCTCGATGCGCAAGAGCGGCTCTTGTACTTTATCGATGGCAGCTCTCTTAAAGCGCTGACGCTGGCGAACAAACGCGTCCGGACGCTGGAAGAGGACGTGACTGCATTCAGCGCGGCCGTGGCAACACCGGAAGTCGTGATCATGAGGCGAGGGCAGCTCGAGCTATTGAGTGCGAGCGGTCGGCCGGTGGCCGAAGAAGTGGCTCCGCCGTGCGTGCTGCGGCCCGACGGCAAAGGATGTTTGTTTGGCCGGGAATCTGGAGATCATCGCGAGTTCTGGTATGTCCCCTTGGCGGGTGGCGCGGGGGAACTGCCGCAACTGCTGGCCAAAGGCCAGATCTCGGCCCCGTATTGGTCCCCGAATGGGCAAGCTGTGTTGTTTCTGAGAGACGTTCCGGCGGGAAGTCTTGTGCGTTCCGAGATCCATTCAGTAAATCTCGAGACGCGAGTGGAGGAACGAGTTACGCCGACGAGCCAGTTCGCTGCATTCGCTCCGAACGCCGATGAATCGGTCTTTGTGGGGGCAAGCCGGAGCAAGGCGCAGCCGACGGTCATTCTTCTCCTGAGATCCGTGCAACGCGAGCTCACGCTGTGCGAGCATCGGGCAAGTCATCCGGCATCGGTCTCGCCCGTGTTCTCGCCTGACAGCCGGCGCGTCTATTTTCAGAGCGATCACGAAGGGAAATCCGCGATCTATTCCGTTAACGTAGAGCTTCTCGTCGAGCCGACCTGAGGAGAACCTGGGTGGGCGCTCGTGCGCACTTTGCCCCAGAAAATGGTGCAGTCTTCCACCTCGGCTTTGTGCGAGTAAAGTTGTAGCAGCCCTAGCTCGTCGATTTTGTCGTCGTTGCAGGTTTGCACGGTATCGAACTTTCCTGCCTTCACCTGCTTGTTCAGCTCGGG
>JAFASD010000272.1 GCA_019244945.1 Acidobacteriaceae bacterium
AGCGCGGTCTTCTTCGTGGGATCGCGATGATTGCGCTTCTGATTTGCTTTTCCGTTCTGCCCGCGTGCCGAAAAAAACATCCAGCCGCACGAGTTCCGAACGCGCCCCGACCTTCCAGAGCTTCAGCGCAGGCGGCTCCGGCGAAACCGCTGGCGATTTCGCTCGGTTACTCGGAGCAAGGCGTTGCGAGTTGGTATGGCGTCCCGTATCACGGGCGTCCAGCAGCGGATGGCGAGATCTACGATATGGAAACTCTTGTCGCGGCGCATCGCCTTTTGCCTTTCAATACCTGGCTTAAGGTGACGAACCTTGCGAACAACAAGGCGGTAAACGTGCGGGTGATCGATCGCGGACCTTTCATCGAGGGCCGCATCCTCGATCTTTCGAAAGCAGCCGCCCGGCAGATAGATTTATTGGGACCCGGTATCGGAACGATTCGGTTGGAAGTGATCGCCGCGCCGCTCGATACGCCTGCTAACGATTTCTATGCCGTGCAAGTGGGAGCGTTTTCAGTTCAGGCGAACGCTGAACGGGCGCGATCGCTCTACGCGGAACGCTTTGGAACTGCTCAGCTCGCGCTGAAGCAGGGCGCGATCCCCCTCTGGCGCGTGCTGGTTGGGCGCGAGCCTTCCATTCAAGCGGCACAGCAGCTTGCGAATCAGTTGAATGTGGAAAACAAAACCGTTTTTGTTGTACGCCTGGACCAGCAGACTCCTCCTTTCTGATTCCCAGCCGAGACTTTCCGCGACGGCACGCCACTCACTTCACGGGCACTCTTTTCTTCTCTGGAACTGCCGTGACACCGCAAATCGCTTTGGACAACTCACCGCTTTCGACTCTGGTTGGGAACTCTCCGGCCATGAAGCAGGTCCATCGGCACGTAATTCGAATGGGCAAATCCAGGTTCCCGGTGCTGATCTTGGGCGAGACCGGCACCGGGAAAGAAGTGGTTGCCCGAGCGATTCATAATGTCGAATCGCGCGGGCCATTCGTCGTCGTAGATTGCGCGTCGCTGGTTGCTCCGCTGATGGAAAGTGAGCTTTTCGGATACGCGAAGGGCGCTTTCACCGGGGCGCACAATCAGAAATTAGGGCTCCTCGATGCCGCGAACGGCGGTACGGCATTTTTCGACGAAATTGGCGATTTGCCGCTGGATATGCAGATGAAGCTGTTGCGAGTCCTTCAAGAGAAGGAGTTCAGAGCGGTGGGCAGCCTGTCGCAACGCGCTTCCAATTTTCGTGTGATCGCTGCGACGAATAGAGATCTTGCGGCGGACGTCGAGGCGAAGCGATTCCGCCAGGATCTCTATTATCGTTTGAACGTGATGCGGCTGCGACTTGGGCCTCTGCGAGAGCGTAAGCAGGATATTTCGGCGCTGGTGCTGCATTTCCTCGAGCGCTACGGAAATGGGCACAAACTCTCTGACGAAGTGGTCGATGCGCTGGAGGGATACGATTGGCCCGGCAACGTTCGCGAACTCGAGCACACAATCCAGCGAATGGTTGCGATGAACTCGGGCCCTTTCCT
This sequence comes from Acidobacteriaceae bacterium, assembly GCA_019244945.1. GTDB lineage: Bacteria > Acidobacteriota > Terriglobia > Bryobacterales > Bryobacteraceae > Bog-105. The sequence goes on from JAFASD010000272.1 coordinate 1,528, forward strand.
TTCAAAAGGCGACCTTCCGTCAACTGTGATCAATCATTCTTTGGAACGGCAGTTTGAAGCGCATGCAAATGGAACGGAATCGCCCGGGAGAACAGTCGGCTTGCCGTCTACAAGTCACGGCCAAAACATTCTGCCATTGGCGGAAGTGGAGAAGCGCGCAATCCTGGCAGCCCTCGAATATACGCGCGGAGACCGGACGCTGGCTGCGGCGATGCTCGATATCGGAAGGACCACGCTTTACCGCAAGCTGAAAGAATATGGCCTGTAAGATTGGGGCGTGCGGATTGCGCTCGATGCTACTTACACCGTAGATCCTCATCCTTCGGGAATCGCGGTCTATTCCAACGAGCTGCTGTCCGGCCTGGCAGAGACCTACCCGGACGATGAGTTTCTGCATTGTTATCGTGTCAAGCAGTTCATCAGTTCGGAAAGAGAGGCGATCCCGAATGTGAAGCGGCGACTACTGCTCCCGCCATTCCCTTCCTTCGTTGCCGATGTTTTCCATTCGCTGAATCAAAGAGTCGACCGGCGGCCCGCGAAGAAGGTCGTTTCCACTTTTCATGATCTATTCGTGATGACGGAGGACTACTCGTCACCTGAATTCAGAGCGCGTTTCACGAATCAGGCGCTGCGGGCGGGGAAAAATTCTGACCTGATTATTTGCGTGTCAGAGTTTACGGCGTCGCAGGTCGTCGACTTGCTTCAAGTTGAGCGCTCGCGCATCCGCGTCGTTCCTCATGGCGTGCATGAGCCTGCGGTTGAGAAAACGGCAAAACGGGAAAACATAATTCTATTTGTGGGCGCTTTGCAAATTCGTAAAAATTTAGAACGGCTCGTGGAAGCATTTGAGCAGCTATCTCCCAATTGGTCTCTAGTCCTCGCAGGGGCGCCGGTGGGATACCGGGCTAATGAGATCCTCGAACGCATCGAACGCAGTCCCGCCCGCGAGCGCATCCGAATCACAGGCTATCTTCCAAAGGCAGAAATCGAGTCTTTGTACTCGCGCGCGTCGATCTTCGCGTTTCCATCGCTTGATGAAGGATTTGGGATGCCGGTGCTCGAGGCTATGGCGCATGGAACACCGGTGATTACGTCTAATCGTCCAGCGTTGTCGGAAGTGGCTGGGAATGCGGCGTTACTGCTGAATCCTCAAGATAGGGAGGAACTAGCTACTGGACTCGCGCGATTGGTTGAGGACACGGAGTTGCGATCGAAGCTTTCAGAACTCGGCCGAATTCGTGCGCGCTTGTTCAGCTGGGAAAACGCCGTCCGGGCAACCTACTCAGTGTATCGGGAACTGCTGGGCTAGACTGCGCCCTACTTATGATCTTCTTCGACGGAGATTTTCAAGGCCCTTAGAAACTTTTGGTCCTGCGACGTCAGGCGAATCTTACCGGTGGATTCGAAGTGGACTCGCCGGTCAGGTTCCTGCTGGGCCTCTGCGTCGGAGTCGTTATCTCCATCCTCGCGTTTGTTGAATCCGATAGTCGCTTCCAGAACCAGAAAGACATCGTAGCCGGCGCGTTTGATTTCTCCGATTGCGCTCGCGATCCGGTCGGACTCTGAGAGTGATTCATTGATTGCATTGCCCAGCTCCTGCATCAGCTCTTTCAGTGTTTCGTCCAAAATGTTTCCTTTCCGGGGCACCTTCAGAGTATCACCAGATTCGCGTTCGGAGTGAGGAACGCGAAGCGGCCGGGTGATCAAGTCTCTGAATTCTTCTGCTCATACGGTTTAGTGGAATAACGGGCCGCTTCCTCTTGCGCTCCGCCGGTATTGTCATGCGTGCGAATGGCCTGTTTGTACTCATTCACAGCGCGATCCCGCTGGCCTGTGACGTCAAAGATCTTTCCAAGGTTTACATGTGACCAGACCTCGGTCCATTTCGGGTCGAGATCGCCGTTGATGGCCGCGCGGAACTCGTTCGCCGCGGATTGGAAGTTATGTTGCTGGAAGAACAGCTCGCCAATTCGGTAATGCGCGAGGGAGCTGTTCCGATTTACCTCCAGAGCTTTCTGGTATTCCTTCAGTGCATTCTGGTAGTCGTTAATCCCGAAGTACTCCTCACCCCGCTTGATCGCGACCGCAATTTGAATGCTGGGATCAAGCCTCAGCAGGACATGGTTCGGATCCAGGATCAATTTGCGTGGTTTACCGAACGTGTCCACGCTGAACTCGGACGAAGTGCCCGTGACCTCAATTTTTTTGTCCTCGGGGTTGCCCTCGGTTTCGATTCTCAAATCTACCGGCATGCGGAACGTATCCAGGTCCTGGTTGATCTTGCCTACGACGCGGAAGCCTTGTTGTGTCCGCAAGACCGTGTATTCGAGCTTAAACTCGGGGGAGCCGCTGGATTCGAGCCATTGAATGAAGAAGTAGCGCAAATCCTGATCCGAAACCTGTTCCATGATCTTTCGGAAGTCTTCGCTGGTAGCACTCTGCCAACTGTACTTATCGAGGAAGGCCTGCATACCTTTCTCGAAGTTGGCATCACCCACGACGTTCCGCAGCATGTTGAGGATAGCGGCGCCCTTCGCTGCGGTAAGCGCCCAGTATTCGGGCGAATAATCATCCAGCCGCGCTGCCTGCAAAACCGGCGGATCCTTAACCGTTAGCGCCTCGACGTAAGTTGCCTTGAGATCGTTCTCCGCGGCACCGGGACCCGCAGTATGTTCGAGGTAGAGCAACTCAGAAAATCGGGCAGGTCCATTCAGGAGCCAGAGATGATTGCGGTTTGCTGGCGAAACCAAAACGCCCCACCACTGCCTGGAAAGCTGGTTCGCCAGCACGCGAGTGTTTACATGATTCGAAATCGATTCAGGAGCAAGAAAAACGATACCTGGGGCGGAGTATCCGTTTACCGCCCCACTTTCGGTTTCGATCAAGGCCAGGTTGGCTTGCGGAGCGAGTCCGTATTGAGACGTAAGAAACGTCAGGATCTTGCCCACTTCATCCCCATAAGCCTGCGCATTGGCAGCTTCGTGATCTCTGAAGAAGACCTGGGTCGCGATACCTTGCGAGGAAACCCGGACGGGATCCGCTTTCTCGATGGCGATGCTTCCGGGAAAACTTGTCTTGTCGTAGTGATAGGAAAAAATCGTTCCGCCATTGCCGGCGCGATCCGTTTTGAGATCTCCGCTCGCGATTACGCGATACTCGCCGGGAGTGGTGATGTGCAGATCGGCGGCGAACCGGTTCACCGTGTATCCGCTAACCGGGAACCAGCGCGCGGGGTAAAGCAGATAGCCGTAATCCGGATGCAAAGCGGCGAACTTGATACCGGAGACGGGAGAGTCCTCGTTCCCCGTCAGTTTGCCATCGTAAGTTACCGATATATCGTAGGGCTGATTTTTCTGAATG